>JAJXSZ010000202.1 GCA_021784255.1 Pseudomonadota bacterium
CAGGATGGAGAGCGAGCCGGTTTCCTCGCCGCGGGCGCGCAACAGGCGCACCAGCGCCGGGTCGTCGAGCGCGGGGCGGCTGTCGGGCAGGCAGGCGAGCGTGGTGATGCCGCCGGCGGCGGCGGCCGCGGCGGCGGAGGCGATGGTCTCGCGGTATTCGTAGCCGGGCTCGCCGAGCTGCACGCGCATGTCGACGAGGCCCGGGCACAGCACCGCGCCGTGGCCATCGACCACGGTGGCGCCGTCGGGCCGGCCGAGCGCGGCGCCGAGCTCGGCGATGCGCCCGCCGCGGATCAGCAGCGCGCCCGGGGTGTCGAGGCCCGTAGCGGGGTCGATGAGGCGGACTCGCTCGATCAGCGTGTCCGGGGCGTGCGGCTCAGGCATTGCCGAGGGCGGCCCTGGTCAGGCGGTCGAGCACGGCCATGCGCACCGCGACCCCCATCTCCACCTGCTCGCGGATGACGCTGCGGATCGGGTCGTCGGCGACGTCGCTGGCGATCTCGACGCCGCGGTTCATCGGCCCGGGGTGCATCACCAGGGCGTGCGGCGCGGCCAGCGCCAGCTTCGCCTCGTCGAGGCCGTAGAAGCGGAAGAACTCGCGCGCGCTGGGCACCAGCCCCTTGGCCATGCGCTCCTTCTGCAGCCGCAGCATCATCACCACATCGACCCCGGCGAGCCCGGCCGCCATGTCGTGGAACACCGTGACGCCGAGGCGCTCGATGGCGCTCGGCAGCAGCGTGGGCGGGCCGACGAGGCGCACCGATGCTCCCATCCCGGTGAGCAGGTGGATGTTCGAGCGGGCGACGCGGCTGTGCATGATGTCGCCGCAGATGGCGACGGTGAGGCCCTCGATGCGGCCGCGGCGGCGGCGGATGGTGAGCGCGTCGAGCAGCGCCTGGGTCGGGTGCTCGTGCGTGCCGTCGCCGGCGTTGACGACGCTGGCCTCGACCTTCTGCGCCAGCAGGTGCGGTGCGCCGGACTGGTCGTGGCGGACCACCAGCAGGTCGCAGTGCATGGCATTCAGCGTCGCCGCGGTGTCGAGCAGGGTCTCGCCCTTGTTCACCGAGGAGGTGGAGACGCTCATGTTCAGCACGTCGGCGCCGAGGCGCTTGCCGGCCAACTCGAAACTCGTGCGTGTACGCGTTGAATCTTCGAAAAAAAGATTGATCAGCGTGCGCCCGCGCAGGAGGTCGCGGGGGGTCTTGCCGGTGCGGTTGAGCAGCACGTAGCTCTCGGCGAGATCGAGTAGCGCGTCGATCTCCGGTCGCTCCATGCCCTGGATCTGGAGCAGGTGGCGGCGCGGCGCCGGGGCCATGGCGTCAGTAGTTGCCGCTGCTGGGCGCGCCGCTACCCGGCGCCTGGCTGGTGTTGCCCGGCGTCGCCGAGTAGCGGCCGACATTGCCGAGAATCTGCTGCAGGATGTTGGGCGTCCGGCCCGGCGAGGGGGTGGTGCGCGCGATCATCGGCGCCGGCAGCGCGTTCCTGCGGTCCTTCTGCTCGATCTTTTCCAGCACCCCGGCGCGGTTGAAGGACAGGACGACGACTTCCTGTTTCTTCACGGCCTGGAAGCCGGCGATCTGCGGCTTGGTGATCTGGCCGATGTAGAACCAGGTGTTGGTATCGAAATTGTCCTTCGCCGTCGGCGAGCCGAGCAGGGCGGTGGCGTCGGCCTCGGTCGAGGTGCCGGGGACCAACTGCTTGAGCTGGTCCTGGGCCACAAGATTGCCGCGGACCTGCGGCTCGTACGACCAGAATCCGGGGGCGCAGCCGGCAAGCAGCAGGGCGAGCGCGAGAGCTGGGACGTGGCGGCAGCGCATGGCGGCGATGCGCTCCCATGCCGGGCCGGTGCCTGTCAATGACCGCGACGAGAAAGCTGCATGGCGCCGCCGTCCTGGCCGCCTGATCCGCCCCCGTGGCGCCGCGCGCGGCGCCGGCCGGTTGTCGCCTCTCAGCCTCCCCCCCTTGGCCCGCCGGCGAGCCCGTGCGATGTCCGCGCCATGCTGCCGCGCTGGATCCGCTCCCTGTTTCGCGCCCGCCCGCATCAGCGCGCGGGCCACACCCTCTATGTCGCCGCCGTCGCCGCGGCCCGCCGGCCGGTCTTCTATGCCGCGCTGGGCGTGCCGGACACGCTCGACGGGCGGTTCGACTGCATCGGCGCGCATGTCTTCCTGCTGATCCGCCAGCTCTGGAAGGCGCCGCCGCCGGGGCCGGTGCTCGGGCAGGTGGTGTTCGACGCCATGTTCGGCGACATGGACCGCAGCCTGCGCGAGCTGGGCGTCGGCGATCTCGGCGTGCCGAGACGCAACCGGCGGATGTGGGAGGCGCTGCACGGCCGCGCGCTGGCCTATGGCGAGGCGCTGGACGCGGATGACGAACTGGCGCTGGAGGCGGCGGTCGCGCGCAATGTCTGGCGCGGGAAGGCGGCGGGCGACGGGCCGGCACGGCTCGCGCGCTACCTGCGCGCGGCGGACCGGGCGCTGGCGGCGCAGCAGGGGGAGCTGCTCGCCGGGCGGGTCACGTTCCCGCAACCGGAGGAGACGTGATGAGCGAGCGGCAGAACAGTCTTGCGGTCGGCTTCATCGGCATCGGCGCGATGGGCCGGCCGATGGCGGCGTGTCTGCGCCGGCACGGTTTCGCGCTCGGCGTGTTCGACGCGCACGCAGCGGTGGCGCGCGACTTCGCTGCGGCGCACGGCGCCACCGCGCCGGCCGACCTCACGGCGCTGGCGCGCGGGGCCGGGGTGGTGATCACCATGCTGCCGACCAGCCGCGACGTCGCCGCGGTGCTCGAGGGCGGCATCCTGGCGGCACTCGCGCCGGGCGCGGTGGTGGTGGAGATGTCCTCGGGCGTGCCGGCCGAGACGCAGCGCCTGGCCGCGCTGGTGGCGGCGGCGGGGGGCACGCTGGTCGATGCGCCGGTCTCGGGCGGGGTGGCGCGCGCGGAGACCGGGGAACTGGCGATCATGACCGGCGGCGACGCGGCGGCGCTGGCGCGCGTCCGCCCGGTGCTGGAGGCGATGGGCACGACGATCCTGCATTGCGGCGGCGTCGGTGCGGGGCAGGCGATGAAGGCGCTGAACAACCTGGTCTCGGCCGGCGGCTTTCTGATCGGCATCGAGGCGCTGCTGATCGGGCAACGTTTCGGACTCGATCCAGGCACGATGGTCGATGTGCTCAACGTCTCGTCGGGGATGAACAACTCGACGCGCGGCAAATTCCGCCAGCAGGTGCTGTCGCGGCGTTTCGCCTCGGGCTTCGGGCTCGACCTCATGGTCAAGGACGTGACGATCGCGCTCGGGCTGGGGCGCGAGACCGCCACGCCGGCGCCGTTCGCGGCGCTGTGCCGCGAGCTGTGGCTGGCGGCGCAGCAGCATCTGGGGCCGGGGCAGGATCACACCGCGCTGGCCAGGCTCTGCGAGACGCTGGCGGGCAGCGAGCTCAGCGAAGGCGGTTGAATTCGTCCCCCCGCCGGCGGCAGGATCGGCGCATGCGCGGGCGGTTCCTGATCGCTGTCGCCGTGGCGCTGGGGTTGGCCGGCGCGGCGCTGGCGCGGGCGCAGGATGCCGCGCCGGCGGCGCGGATCGCGGCGCTGCTGCAGGCGCTCAGGGCAGCACCGGACGAGAGTGTCGCCGGCGTGATCGAGCAGCGCCTGCGGCTGCTCTGGGCCGAGGCGGGCTCGCCGGCCGCGGTGCTGCTGCAGGCGCGCGGCATGCGCGACCTGGTGAACCACGCCGACCGCGACGCGATGCGCGCCTTCGACGCCGCGCTGGTGATCGACCCTGCCTATGCCGCCGGCTATGCCGACCGCGCCGTGGCGCGCTGGCGGAGCGGCGATGTCGGCGGGGCGATCGGCGACATCGAGGCGGCGCTGCAGCACGACCCGCGCCTGTTCGTGGTGTTCGACACGCTCTCGCGCATCGCCGAGTCGCGCGGCGACTGGGCGGCGGCGCTGCTGGCCTGGCGCCGCTACGCCGCCGCCGACCCCAGGGGTCTGGGCGTCCAGGCACGGCTGCGCCGGCTCGAGAGCAAGGCGCGGGGCGAGAAGTCCTGACCGGCCGCGCCGGCGCGTGTCAGGCGCGCTGGCGACGCTTCCTGGCGGCGAGGCCGAGCCCGGCGAGGCCGGCGCCGAGCAGCGCGAAGGAGGCGGGTTCCGGCACCGGTTGGGTCACTGCAGAGCCGGCGGTGATCGCCATCTGGTAGGCGCTGCCCTCGGCGAGATTGGGCACGCCACCGCCGATGTCGTAGTATTCGCCGAGCACGCCGGTATCGGCGCCGCTGGGCGGGGCATAGTTCCATTCCGCCGAACCCGCGGCGATGTTAATCTGGTCCGATTGGAGCAAATTCGGGGAAAGCTCGATCCAGTACCGGGTGTTGGCGGCGAGCGAAATTCCCGGGCTCACGGAAAGATCGACCGTGGTCGGGCTGGTGCCGAGGCTGCTGTCGAGAATGTTTCCCAGCGTATCGAGCTGGGCTCCTGGTGACGCCGCGTTATCCGCCAGCAGGTAGACCAAGGTCGCGCCGCCGTCGGCGGGGGTCGTCGCGTCGAGGAGCAGTTTCAGGTCGGTGAAGGTGACGGCCGACGAGCCGGTGGAGAAAGACTGCGCGAGCGTGGTGTTGGACGCGACCGAATCCGCGCCGGTCGGCGTGTCGCCGAGGTTGTTGAACAGGGTCACCGTGGTGGCGCGGGCGGCCGGGGCGACGGCGAGCGCGGCGAGGCACGCGAGGCCCGCGAGGGCGGTGTGGAGAGCGGGCTTCATGATGCGGGAAACCTCCTGCTTTTCCTGAGGCGGCCTGGCTTGGCGGTCCGGCACCGTCTCGCTCGTATCATTTTTGATAAGTTTTGTTAGTTTGGCGGATCCTTGCGCCGTTGTCATCCCCCATTCACCGCTTTCATTCCGATCCTGGCGGCGGTGGCGTCACGGGGATAAAACCGCGCCAGGGAGGACACGACGATGGCCGTGCTGAGTTCGAGTTACGTGAGCGGAACCTCGGAGGTGCCGCTGCTGGGACGGACCATCGGCGAGCAACTGCAGGCGACCGCGGCGGCCTATCCCGACCGCGAGGCGCTGGTGGTGCGCCAGCAGGGCATCCGCTGGACCTGGCGGGAACTGGCGGCCCGGGTCGATGCCGTGGCGGCGGGCCTGCTGGCGCTGGGCCTGGAGCCAGGCGACCGCGTCGGCATCTGGTCGCCCAACAATGCCGAATGGGTGCTGACGCAGTTCGCCACCGCCAGGGCCGGAATGATCCTGGTCAATGTCAACCCGGCCTACCGGCTGACCGAGCTGGAATACGCGCTGAACAAAGTCGGCTGCCGCGCGCTGGTGACGGCGACATCCTTCAAGACCAGCGACTACGCGGGGATGCTGCGCACCCTGGCGCCGGAAATCGACGGTTGCGCGCCGGGACGCCTCGCCGCCCGGCGCCTGCCGCAGCTCGCGATCGTCGTGCAGATCGGCGGCGACAGCCTGGCCGGCGCCTTTCGTTTCGAGGCGCTGGCGAGGCTCGGCGGCGAGGCGGAGCGGGCACGGCTCGCGGCCCTGGCGACGACGCTGCAATTCGACGACCCGATCAACATCCAGTTCACGTCCGG
>JAJXSZ010000011.1 GCA_021784255.1 Pseudomonadota bacterium
CGACGGCGCCGCGCACGGTACCACGGTCTGCGCCCTGCGGCAGACGGCCGGGCGCGGCCGGCTCGGCCGCAGCTGGATCAGCCCGCCGGGCAACCTGCATGTATCGTTTGTATTACGTTACGATTTCGGCCCGGCGCGGCAGGCCGAGCTCGGCTTCGTCGCGGCATTGGCGGCGGCCGACCTCGTCGACGGGAATCTGCCGCCGGGTGCCGGAACGCGGCTGAAATGGCCGAACGACGTGCTCGTGGGCGACGCCAAGATCGCCGGCATCCTGCTCGAGGCCGACGCCGCCATGGCGCACGCCTGGCTGGTGCTCGGCATCGGCATCAACCTGGCGCACGCGCCGGCGGACCTGCCCTACCCGGTGACCAGCCTCGCCGCGCTGGGGGCAAGCGTGCCGACGCCGCAGGCAGCACTCGACCAACTGCTCGACGCCTTCGCCGCCCGCCTCGCGGCATGGGAGAGCGAGGGCTTCGCGCCGGTCCGCGCGGCCTGGCTGCAGCGCGGACCGGCGCCGGGCACACCATTGCGCGTTGCCACCGGCGCGGCGGCACGGGACGGCGAGTTCCTCGATCTCGCCGAGGATGGCGCGCTGGTCTTATGGACGGCGGACGGGGCGCTGCGGATCAGCAGCGGGCTGGTTTCGTAACAACGCGGGCCGGGCAACGGCCGGCGAGACTTGCTTTGCGGCGGCTGCGCGGTGCCGGTATGCTCACCACCAGGAGGAGCGCGATGTCGGCGAGCGGGGCTGGTGGCGACGGAACGCTGTTGAGCATGACGACGCCGGTCGCGGGTGTGATCCTGCAGCCGGTGCGATTGCGCGCGGCGGAAGGCATCAGCGAAGTTTTCGCCTTCGACGTCGAAATGGTCTCGCCGACCTCGCCGATCGATCCCGACGATCTGCTCTACATGCCGGCCTGTGTCACGCTCACGCCGAAAGTCGGTGCCCCCCGGCATTTCCATGGCATCGTGCGCGAGTTCTCCGCCGGCGCGAAACTGGGGGGTGCCTACGGTTACCGCGCGCTGCTGGTGCCCCGCCTCGCCTTCGCCGGGCAGACCGCGGATTGCCGCATGTTCTACAAATCCACGGCGCTGGAGGTGATCCAGACCCTGCTCGATGAAAACGGCGTCAGCGACGTCAGCACACAGGTCTCCGGCACGTTGCCGACGCGCGACTATGTATGCCAGTTCAACGAGACCGATCTCGCGTTCATCACCCGGCTGATGGAGGAAGAAGGGCTCTATTACTTCTTCACCTTCAGCGCCAGCACGCACACGCTGGTGATCGCCAACGCCAACAGCGCCTTCAGCGCCATCCCCGATCCGGAGATCGCGGTGAGCACCGGCAGCACGATCGATCTCGTCAGCAACTGGCACCGCGTCGCCGCGACGGCGGTGGGCAAGGTTTCACTGAGCGACTACGATCCGACCAACCCCAACACCTCCCTGCTCAAGAACACGCCGACGGTGCTGGCGACCAGCGGCAAGGAAAAGCGCGACACCTTCCACTGGCCCGCGCTCGCCACCAAGCCCGACATCATCAGCAACCGCAGCAAATTCCGCCAGGAGGCGCACGAGGCCTTCGCCACCCTGTTCGCCGCCGCCGGCCAGAACCCCGAGTTTGTCCCCGGCGGCAAGTTCAGCCTGCGCGCGAGACACGATACGCCGAGCGGCGATGGCGGCGACTACGTGATCCGCCGGGTCGAGCACGAGGCGGTGGACGAGGTGCACGCCAACACCGGCCGCATCGCCAGCTACAGCAACAGTTTCTCCTGCTTTCCCGCCGCCACCACCTGGCGCCAGCCGATGGTCACGCCGCGTCCGCGCATGCCCGGCGTGGCCACCGCCACCGTCATTGGCGAGAACGGGCAGGAGATCACCACCGACCAGATTGCCCGCATCAAGGTGAAGATGCGGTGGGACCATGCCGACGTGGCGACCAACGACAGCATGATCTGGATCCGCGTCATGCAGCCCTGGGCGGGAAACGGCTGGGGCTGGCAGCAACTGCCACGCCAGGGCAGCGAGGTGGTGGTGGCCTTCGTCGATGGCGACATCGACCACCCGATCGTGCTCGGCGGCCTCTACAACGGCCAGCAGGCACCGCCCTTCGCCCTGCCCGACCAGAAGAACAAGACCGGGCTGCGCACGCGTTCGACCAAGCGCGGCGGCACCGCCGATTATTCCGAATTCTCGATCGACGACACCGCCGGCTCGGAGCTGGTGCTGCTGCACGCGCAGAAGGACCACACGATCGAGGTGGAGCACGACCAGACCCTGAAGGTGGACCACAACCGCAGCGTCACCGTGAAGAACGACGAGACCATCGCGGTCCAGGGCACGCGCAGCACCACCATCACCGGCGACGACACCACCGAGGTCAAGTCCGGCAACGAAAAGCTCACCGTCACCCAGGGCAACATCACCGTCGCCGCGCAGGCCGGGGCGGTCAAAATCACGGCGGCGCAGTCGATCGAGCTCACCGTCGGCTCCAACACGGTCAAGATCGACCCCTCGGGCGTCTCCATCAACGGCACCATGCTCAAGCTCACCGGCTCCGCGATGCTCGACATGAAGGCGCCGATGACCACCCTCAAGGGCGACGGGATGCTGACGCTCAAGGGCGGCCTGGTCATGATCAACTAGAGGCGCATGATGTCCGCCCCTCCCTCCGCTCCCCCAACCGCCCTCGCCAAGCTGCGCGCCGCGCCGCTGGCGCCGGTGCGCGAACACGGCGAGCTCGCCGCGGCGGCGCTGACGCTGATCGCCCGCTGCGCCGACGCCGCCGCCGCGCTCGAAGCGCTGGAATCGGCCGGCATGGCAACGGACGCGGTGAAGCTCCTGGCGCATGCGCTGCCCCGGCGGGAGGGCGTGTGGTGGGCCTGCATGTGCGCCCGCGCCAGCATGCCCGCCGACCTGCCGCCCACCGACCGCGCCGCGCTCGAGGCCGCCGAGAGCTGGGTGCGCCGGCCCACCGACGCGCAGCGCCGCGACGCCTTCGCCGCGGCCGAGCAGGCGCGCTTCGGCACCCCGGAGGCCTGGACCGGCGTCGCGACGTTCTGGAGCGGCGATTCCATGGCGCCACCTGGCCAACCTTCGGTGCCGCCGGCGCCACATCTCGCGGGCCTCGCCATCGCCGGCGCCGTCACCCTCGCCTCGGTGCGCGGCGACCCCGCGCGCCAGGCGGCGCGCCTCGCGCGCTTCCTCGCCAGCGCGCGCGACATCGCCGGCGGCGGACCGGGACGCATGGAAACGGAGACGTCCTGATGGGCCAGCCCGCCGCGCGCGCCACCGACCTGCATGTCTGCCCGATGGTGACGGGCGTGGTGCCGCATGTCGGTGGGCCGATCCTGCCGCCCGGCTGCGCCACGGTCCTGATCCAGTCGCTGCCGGCCGCGCGCGCCACCGACGCGGCCAGTTGCGTCGGGCCGCCCGACCTCATCGCCATGGGCTCGCCGACCGTGCTGATCGGCAGCCTGCCCGCGGCACGGCTGGGCGATCCCTGCGCGCATGGCGGCACGATCGTGCTCGGCTGCTTCACCGTGCTGATCGGCTGAGGGGCCGGCGATGGCCCTGACCCTCACCGTGCTGCGCTGCCCCGAGACGGTCGCTGCGGAACAGCGGCGCGTGACCGGCGGCGAGTTCGCGCTCGGCCGCAGCTCGGAGAATGACTGGCCGCTCGCGGACCCTGAGCGGGTGCTTTCCAAGCGCCACTGCATGATCGCGTTCCGGGGCGGCCGCTGGCAGGTGGCCGATATCTCGACCAACGGAACGTTCCACAACCGCGATGCCGAGCCGATCGGCCGCGGCAACACGCGCGAGCTGCGCGACGGCGACCGGCTGCGCATGGGCCCCTATGAGTTCGAGGTGCGGATCGAGCCCGAAGCCGAGGCGGCCTGGGCCGCACCGGCGGCGCGCCCTGCCCCGCCGGGCTCCCCGCAGGGCTTCCCGCCCGGCGCCCCAGCCGCGGCCGGTTCGCCGTTCGCGCACGACCCGTTCGGGGACGATCCGCTGGCGCCACCGCATCGGCAGCCGGAGCCCTTTGCGCCCGGGCCGCAGGATCACGGACCGCTGACGCCGGATTCGATCAGCCTTGGCAACGATTTCCCGTTGTCGCCCACGCCGCGGCCACCGCTCCGCCCGGCGACCGAACCCGACCACGTCCCGGCCTTCCAGGAAGCGTTCCGGCCGCCGACGCCGGTCCCGCCGACGCTGCCGCCGGACCTCGACGACTGGGACCTCGACCTCTCGCCGCAACCAGCCGCGCCACAGGCGCCCGCGCCCGAGCCCGGCCCGATAGCGGCCAACCGGATGCCCGCCAACCCCGAGCCGGCCGGCGCGGCCGATCCGTTCGCCGATCTCGGTCCCTTCGTCGGGCCAGCCGCTGCCACCGCGCCAACGTCCCTCGCGCCAATGTCGGTCGCAGCGGCCCCAGGCACGGCGACCCCAGGCACGGCGACCCCGATCGCGGCGGCCCCAGGCGCGGCGGCCACAGGCGCGGCGGCGCGCCCCTTACCCGCCGCCAGCAACGAGCTGCTGGCTGCCTTCCTGCGCGGCGCCGGCATGGAGGGCGCGACGCTCGCCGACCCGCCCGCCACCATGGCTGCCCTCGGCGCCGCGTTCCGCGAGCTGGTCGGCGGGCTGCGCCAGGCACTGATGGCGCGCGCGGCGGTGAAGGGCGAGTTTCGCATCGAGCAGACGATGATCCGCGCCCGCGGCAACAACCCGCTCAAATTCTCCGCCGGCGACGACGACGCGCTGGGCGCGCTGCTCGGCAGCGGCCGGCACGTCGATATGACGCCCGCCGAGGCGGTGGCGGACGCGCTGCGTGACATGCGCCTGCACGAGCTCGCCGCCGCAGCCGCGATGCAGGCGGCGGTGCGCGCCCTCGTCGCCCGCCTCGATCCGGCGCCGCTGCGCGCCGAGGCGGAGCGCGGCGGCGGCCTGCTGGCGGCGCAACGGCGCGCCCACGCCTTCGAACTCTACGAGAAACTCCACGCCGCCGTGACCCGCGATCTCGCCGACGATTTCGACAGCGTCTTCGGCAAAGCCTTCGCCCGCGCCTACGAGGACGCCCTGCACGAGGCCGACGAAAGGAAGAGAAGCTGATGCAAAGACGCCACCTGGCGCGGCACCTGGCCGTGGCCACGCTCGCCCTCCTGGCCGGCTGCGCAGCCCCGCCGCCGGCGCCGGCAACGCTCTCGCTGACCATCACCGGCGGTGCCAACCAGAATCCCGACCCGTCGGGCCACGCCGCGTCGGTCGCGGTGCGCATCATCCAGCTCGCCTCCGCCGGCGGTTTCTCGCGCGCCGACGTGTTCGCTCTGATCAACCGCGAGAAGGCGACACTTGGCGCGGACGACCTCGGCTCGGAGGAGGTACTGGTCAGCCCCGGCCAGACCGTGACGGTCTCGCATCCGCTCAAGCCCGGCACCAACGCGCTCGGCATCGCGGTGCTGTTCCGCGACATCGACCACGCCACCTGGCGCCTCACCGCGCCGGTGCCGGCGACCGGCGAGGTGAAGCTGCGGCTCATCACCGCCGGCCTCGCAGCCAGGCTGGCAAAAGGTTAGGCTCGGGTGGCAACGGCAGGGACGGCGCGATGACCTGGACCAACCGCGTGGTCTGGCAGGAAGGGATGTTCCTGCGCGCGCAGCATTTCCAGCAGCAGGACCGGGCCCTGGAGGCGACGCTGCGGCAGCGGACGGCGGCGCTGCGTCCCTATCCATGGGGTGTCACGGAGCTGGCACTCGATCGCGACCTGCTCGCCACCGGCCGCTTCGCGCTCGCCCACGCCGCCGGCGTGTTCGAGGACGGCACGCCGTTCGCCATCCCCGCCGAGGCCGACCATCCGCCGCCGCTCGAGCTTGGCGAGGCGGTACGCAACGCCGTGGTCCATCTCGCCCTGCCGGTGCGCCAGCCCGGTGCCGTGGAGGTCGCCGGCGAGGGGGTCGAGGGACGGCTCGCCTTGCGCGAGTTCGAGGCGTTCGACACCCATTCCGGCTCGCCGACGCCGGCCGCGATCCAGGTCGGGCGGCTGCGCCTGCGCTACATGCTCGAAACCGAGGAACGCGCCGGCTATCTCTGCATCGGGCTCGCCCGCGTGCTCGAGGTCGGGGCGGACAGGCGCGTCACCCTGGACGACCGCTGGATCCCGCCGGCGCTGCTGTGCGGCGCCGCGGCGCCGCTCGCGGGACTGATCGCCGAGCTTGCCGGCATGCTGCACCAGCGCGGCGAGGCGATGGCCGCGCGCCTGGTTGCCCCCGGCTCGCGCGGCACGGCGGAGGTGCAGGACTTCCTGCTGCTGCAGGCGATCAACCGCTGGCAGCCGGTGCTGGCACACTGGGCGGAGGGCGGCCTGGTCCACCCCGAGGAACTCTACCGCACGCTGCTCGCCATGGCCGGCGAGTTCGCGACTTTCACCGACACGCAGACGCGCCGGCCCGCGACTTACCCCGCCTATCGCCACGACGACCTGCAGCGCAGCTTCGCCCCCGTGGTGGCGGATCTGCGCCGCTCGCTCTCCGCGGTGATCGAGCAGAACGCGATCGCGGTGCCGCTGCAGGAACGCCGGCATGGGCTCTATGTCGGGCAGATCGTCGACCGCTCGATCCTGCGCGGCTCGGTGTTCGTGCTGACGGTGCAGGCGGACGTGCCGACCGAGACGCTGCGCCAGCAATTCCCGAGCCAGGTGAAGATCGCCGGCGTCGAGCACATCCGCGAATACGTGATGAGCCAGATCACCGGCATTGCCGTGCGCGCCCTGCCGGTCGCGCCGCGGCAGCTGCCCTTCTATGCCGGGGCGACGTATTTCGAACTCGACCGCAATGCTCCCCACTGGCAACAGATGCAGAGCTCGGGCGGCTTCGCGATCCACGTCTCGGGCGAGTACCCCGGCCTGCGCATGGAGCTGTGGGCGATACGCGGCTGAGGGGGGATTCGGCGTGACGGATTCGGGACTCGACCGGCTGAAGGCGAAGCGGCAATGAGCGACAATCCATTCGGCGAACCGGACGACAGCGAGCGCACCGTGATCCGGCCGATGCCGGGCGGCCGGCGGCCGGCGCCTCCGGCGGGCGGCACGCCTGCGGGCCCCGGCGGCTTCAGCGAGACCGGCGGCCCGCCGCCGGGCAGCTCGGTGCCGGGCAGCTCGGTGCCGCCGCCGCTGTCGGAAGGGGCGGAGCAGATCCGCTTCGGCACCTCGCCGCTGCTCGCCGCCGCCGCCCCCTTGCTGCAACTGCTCGCGCGGCTGCGCAACACGCTGAGCCAGCCCGACCCCGCGGAGCTGCGCGAGCGCGCGGTGCGCGAGATCCGCCAGTTCGAGGCCGCCTCGCGCGAGGCGCAGATTCCGATGGAGCTGCTGCGCCCGGCGCACTATGCACTTTGCGCCAGCCTCGACGACGCGGTGCTGAACACGCCCTGGGGCAGCCAGAGCGCTTGGGACACACGCTCGCTCGTTTCGACCTTTCACCAGGAAGTGCGCAGCGGCGAGCGCTTCTTCGCCGTGCTCGCGCAGCTGCGCGAGAACCCCGGCAGTTTCCTGCCGGTACTCGAACTCATGTACATGTGCCTGGCGCTGGGCTTCCAGGGCCAGTACCGGCTCTCGCCGCGCGGCGCCTCGGAGCTGGAGCGGATCCGCGAGGACCTCTACACCATCATCGCCCGCCAGCGTGGCGTCGCCGAGGCCGCGCTCTCGCCGCACTGGCAGGGCGTGGCGGCCCCCTACCGCCCGGCGCGCGCGCGCCTGCCGGTCTGGGTCGCGGCGACCGCCGGTGCCCTGGTCGTGGCGCTGGCCTTCCTCGGCTTCTCGCGCCGCCTCAACGCGCGGTCCGACGCGCTGTTCGAGGCGATGCTGCAGGCCCCGCCCGCCGCCATGCCGCGTCTCGTGCGCGCCGCCCCCGTGGTGCCGCCGCCACCGCCGCCCGCGCCGGCACAGCCGGGCGTCCTCGAGCAGCTGCGCGGCTTTCTTGCCCCCGAGATCAAGGCGGGCCTCGTGACGGTGCTTGGCACCGAGCAGATGCCGATCATACGCATCCGCAACACCGGCATGTTCGCCTCCGGCAGCGCCGTCGTCGAGGCGAAGGTGGTCCCGACGCTGGAGCGCATCGGCAGCGCGCTGAAGTCGAGGCAAGGCCAGGTCGTCGTCTACGGTTATACCGATAACGAACCGATCCACACCGTCGAGTTCCCGTCCAATTTCGTATTGTCGACGAAACGGGCTCAGGCGGCTCGCGCGATCATCCTGCGCCGCTTCGGCGAGCCCGCGCGGATCCGCGCCGAGGGCCGCGCCGATGCCGACCCGATCGCCAGCAACGCTACGCCGGCGGGGCGCGAGCAAAACCGGCGCATCGAGGTCGTGCTGCAGCTTCAGGGTTGAGGACGCAACGATGCAGAAAATCCTGAGCTGGCTGCTCTCGCGCTGGTTCCTCACCGGCCTCGGCGCCGCCATCCTGGCCGTGCTGATCTGGCTCTTCGGCCCGCTGCTCGGCTTCCTCGCCGGTCAGGTCCTGCGCGCGGCGATCGTCCTCGTCATCGCGCTGCTCTGGTTCGGCGCGAATTTCTGGCTGTCGCGGCGACGGCGCGCCGCCGATGCCGCGCTCGTCGCCGGCGCCACGGCGACCGCAGCGGCAGCGCCCGATGCTTCGGCCGAGGAGGTCGCGGCGCTGCGCGCGAAGCTCGCCACCGCGCTCGGGTTGCTGCGTCGCGCCCGCGGCACGCGCGGCTATCTCTACGAGCAGCCCTGGTACGTCATCATCGGCCCGCCCGGCGCCGGCAAGACCACGGCCCTGCTCAATGCCGGGCTGCAATTCCCGCTCGCGGCCGAAATGGGCCAGGGCGCGGTCGCGGGGATCGGCGGCACGCGGCTGTGCGACTGGTGGTTCACCGACAACGCGGTGCTGATCGATACCGCCGGGCGCTACACGACGCAGGACTCCGACGCCGCGGTGGATCGCGCGGGCTGGGAGGGGTTCCTCGACCTGTTGCGCCGCACCCGCTCGCGCCAGCCGCTCAACGGCGTGCTGGTGGCGATCTCCGTCGCCGACATCGCCTCGGCTCCGGCGGCCGAACGCACCGCCCATGCGCGGGCGATCCGCCGGCGCATCAAGGAACTGACCGAACGGCTCGGCGTGCGGCTGCCGGTCTATGCACTGTTCACCAAGGCCGATCTCCTCGCCGGCTTCACCGAGTATTTCGACGACCTCGACCGCGAGCGGCGTGGCCAGGTCTGGGGCGTCACCTTCCCCATCGCCACCGGCGAGGCCGGGCCCGTCGCCGGCTTCGCCGCCGAGTTCCACGCGCTCGTGAACCGTCTCGGCGAGCGCCTGTTCGAGCGGCTGCAGGCCGAGCGAAGCCCGGACCGCCGCGCGCTGCTCGCCGGGTTCCCCGATCAGCTCGCCTCGCTCGAAGCGCCGCTCGCCGGCTTCCTCACCGAGGCGTTCGGTGGCTCCAAACTCGATCCGGCGCCGTTCCTGCGTGGGGTCTATTTCACCTCCGGCACCCAGGAAGGCACGCCGATCGATCGGCTGACCGGCGCGCTGGCACGCGCTTTCGGAGTCGATCAGCGCCGCGCGCCGAGCCTTCGCCCCGAGCAGGGCCGCAGCTATTTCCTCACCCGCCTGCTGCGCGAGGTGGTGTTCGGCGAGGCGATGCTGGTCGCCGCCCGCCCCGGCGCCGTGCGCCGCCAGACCCTGCTGCGCGGCGGCGCGTTTGCGGCGATCGGGCTGATCACGGTCGCCGCCATCGCCACGCTCTGGTTGCAGAACACATCCAGCAACGCCGGGATCGCGCGCGCCGAGGCCGCCCTCGCCGCCTACCGCACCGCCGCCGCCAGGCTGCCGCTCGATCCGGTGAACGATGCGAATCTCGCCGCCGTCGCGCCCCTGCTCGACCAGGCGCGCGCCCTGCCGGATGGCTATGACCATCCCGCCGGCGGCAGCGGCCTCGGGTTGTCGCAGCGCGCCAAGATCGGCGCCGCATCACGCGCGCTGTATCGCCAGGCGCTGGAGCGGGTGCTGCTGCCGCGGCTGATCTGGCGGCTGGAGGGACAGATCCGCGGCCATCTCGACAAGCCCGAGTTCACCTACGAGGCGACGCGCGTCTACCTCATGCTCGGCGGCCTGGGTCCGCTCGATGCCGGGCTGGTGCGCGAATGGATGCAGCTCGACTGGCAGAACGCCTACCCTGGCGTCGGCGACGCGGCCTTGCGCGCGGACCTCGCGAAGCATCTCGACGCGCTGCTCGCCAACCCGCTGCCCGCGGTGCCGCTCGACGGCCGCCTGATCGAGGATGCGCGCCGGACCTTCAGCCGCGTCAGCCTCGCCGAGCGGGTCTATTCGCGCCTCCGCCCGCTGGCGGCGAACGTGCCGGCGTGGACGCCCGGCGCGGCGCTGGGCGCCTCCGGCGCGCCGCTGTTCGTGCGCGCCTCCGGCAAGCCGCTGACCGACGGCATCCCCGGCCTCTACACCCGCAAGGGTTTCTACGGCGTGGTGCTGCCCTCGCTGCCGCTGGCGGTGAAGCAGGTGGCGAGCGAGAGCTGGGTGCTCGGCGCCAACGCGCGGATCGACCCGACGAGCCCCGAGACCGTCAATCTCGAACGCGATGTCGTCGCCCTCTATAGCGCCGAGTACATCAAGGCGTGGGACGGGATGCTGGCGGATCTCGACCTGGCGCCGCTCAATGGCCTCGGCGAGGCGGTGCGCGAGCTCTACGTGCTCGGCTCGCCGCAATCGCCGATGCGCGACCTGCTGGTTTCAGTGGCGCACCAGGTGGCGCTGTCGGTGCCGCCGAAGCCGCCGGCGGGTGCGGGTGCGGCGGCGGCGGCGCGGGGCGTGGCCGCGAAAGCGGCGCCGCAGCTCGGCGGTGCCGCGGCCCAGCTTCAGGGGCTGCTCGGCAAGCAGGGCGGTCCGCCGCCGCCACCGCCGGGTCAGGCGGTGGACGACCATTTCAAGGCGCTGATCGACTTCGTGGGCAAGGGCCCCGGGGCGCCGATCGACACCGACATCAAGCTCATCAACGATCTGCAACAACAACTGAGCCAGATCGCCGCGACCCCACCCGGTGGCGCAGCCGCGCCGGCGATCGCCGCCGGCGGCGATCCCGGCCAGCTGCTGATCGCGGCGGCGAGCCAGGCGCCGGTCCCGGTGTCGCGCTGGCTGCCGGCGCTGGCAGGCAGTGCCGGCGCACTGCGCGGCGGCGGCGCCAGGGCGCAGGTGGCGGCTGCCTTCAACGGCGGCGGCGGGCCGGGCACGCTATGCCAGCGTGCGGTCAACGGGCGCTATCCGTTCTTCCCTGGTGCCAGCAGCGAGATTCCGCTCGACGACTTCGCGCGCCTGTTCTCGCCGGGCGGCTTGCTCGACTCCTTCTTCAATACCCAGCTCCGCCCCTTCGTCGATACCTCGGGCGCGGTGTGGCGTGCGCAGGCGGCGAACGGCGTGCCGCCGCCGGTCTCCCCCGCCGACGTCGCGGAGTTCCAGCGCGCATCGCAAATCCGCGACATGTTCTTCGCCGCCGGCGGCACCATGCCCGCGGTTCATTTCCAGATCACACCGGTCGGCCTCGACGCGGGTGCACGGCAGGTCAGCATCGCGTTCGGCGGCGTGACGGTGACCAACACGCACGGCCCGGTGCAGTCGACGCCGATCACCTGGCCCGGCCCCAGCGGCATGGACCAGGTCCGCCTGGTGTTCGACCCGCCCGCGCCGGGCACCACCGGCGTGATCGAGGCGCATGGCCCCTGGGCATTGTTCCGGCTGTTCGACCAGGGCGAGATCGCGCGCAGCGGGTCGGCCGAGCGCTATACGCTGAGCTTCCACCTCGGCGACCGCTCCGCCACGTTCGAGCTGCGTGCCGACAGCGTGCTCAACCCCTTCGCGCCCGGCGTGCTGCACGAGTTCCGCTGCCCCGCGGTGCGCTGACCGATGCCGGGCGCTCGCGGTCAGGCGGGCTTCTGCGGCAAGCTGCCGAGCCGGGGCGATCATGTGGCGCTCGGCCTGCCGCGCGGCTTCGTCGCGCCCTGGAACGCCTGGCTCGACGCGATCCTGCCGCCGGTGCGCGCCACACTCGGCGTGGCTTGGCGCGCGGCCTGGATGGAGGCGCCGATCTGGCATTTCTCGCTGCCGGGCGGGCAATGCGGCGCGGCGGCGGTGCTCGGCCTGTGGATGCCGAGCATGGACCGGGTCGGCCGTCTGTTTCCGCTCACCCTTGCCTTCGTGGCCGAGGGACCGGCGCCGCCGGCCGAGGACGGCGGCTGGCGCGAGGGCGCGGAGGCAGCCGGCCTCGCGGCGCTGCAGCAGGATCTGGCGCCAGAGGTGCTTGCGGCGCGCCTCGCCGCCATCCCCGCCCCCGGCGGCGGCACGCGCGAGGCGGGGCCGGCGCGTTGGTGGACGCTGGGGGCTCCGCGCGTGCCGCCGGCACGGCTTGCGCTCGACGGCCTGCCGGAAGCGGAGCTGTTCGCTGGGATGCTGCTCGCCAAACGCGCGGAGACGATGCCATGACGGGTCTCGGTTTTCGTTCCGCAGGCGTGACGCATCCCGGGGCCGTGCGCGCCAGCAACCAGGACGCGTTCGTCGAGCGGCCCGACATCGGCTTGTGGGCGGTGGCCGACGGCGCCGGCGGGCACCAGGCTGGCGAGCTCGCCTCGGCGCTGCTGGTCGAGGCGCTGGGCAGCATCCCGGCGGGGCTCTCGGCCGCGGAATTGCTGGCGCAGGTGCGGCTGCGCGTCACCGCCACCCATGTCGCGCTGCGCGCCGAGGCGGCGCGTCGCGGCCCACACACGACCATCGCCTCGACGCTGGTGGTGCTGCTGGCGCGCGACCGTCATTTCGCCTGCCTCTGGGCCGGCGACAGCCGCATCTACCTGCTGCGTGACGGCGTGTTGCAGCAGCTCACCCGCGACCACAGCCTGGTGCAGGAGCTGGTGGACAGCGGCATGCTGCGCCCGGACGAGGCCGAGGCGCATCCGCGCGCCAACGTCATCACGCGCGCCATCGGCGCCGACGACACCCCGCCCGAACTCGACAAGGTGAGCGACCGCGCGCTGCCCGGCGATCGTTTCCTGCTATGCAGCGACGGGTTGAGCAAGACCGTTCCGGAGCGGGAACTCGCTGCCCTGCTCGGCGAGGACCACGCGCCGGCGGCCGCCCTCCTTCAGGCCGCACTGAACCGGCACGCCACCGACAACGTCACCGCCGTGATCATCGAGGCGGTGGCTGAAGGTTCCGCCTAGAGCAACCTCGGATCTGTCCGAGTCTGTCCGGCGCAGGCAGACCGGAGATAAGTTGCTCTGGATTCTGGACTTCCAGAGCAAGAAACCCGGCCAGATGATGCTACATGGCCGGATCTTGCTGTGGCGCCGACCGGGCGCGGCCGCCCGGTCCGGCGACACGGTTCGTAGCGCTGCCTCGTGGCGAACTCAGAAGGCCTTCGCAGCCTTCAGGTCGTAGCCGGCGCTCAGCGGCGATCCGGCGGCACCGGAGGCACCGGTCGGTGTCACTTTCATTTCGACTTTGGTGAAGTTGAGCGACACTGTCTCGCTCGGGCGGTCACCGGCGGAGGAAACATTGTAGCCGCTGATCAGCGTCTCCGACAGCTTGTACGAGAGAAAGGTCGCGAGATCCTTCTTGTCGGTTCGGGTGAACTCGACGGTGACGACCTTGCCTTCGAAACCGGTGACGGCTTCCTGGAAGAGATGCGGGGACGACTTGTCGAGCATCTTCGTCACCACGACCTCGCTGATCGTGGGGTCTCTCGATTCGCGGTCCGCGGCGGCACCGATCGGCGACGAGATGCTGCGGCCAACGCCGAACTGGAAGGACGTCAATTCGATCCAGTCCACGTGGCCGCTCTCGGTGACGTCGCCATTTATCGTATCGTATTTCATGTAGATCGCCATCCGTCATCTCCTCTGCGGGCCCGGCCGGGCCTGGTTATTTCTCACGCTCGTCGATCCCGGCGCGATGCGCCTTCCGCCCCAGCCGAACAACGCCACCCTCTCGCGGCAGGCTTATCTGGCGGCATCCGGCTCCGATTGCGTCTTCCTCAAACGACCTTATAGACGAAAGCGCCCGACGGCTCCACACCGACGCTCAGGTGGCTGATCGCGGCCCCGTCGGCGAGCCGGGCCAGCACTTCGGCCGACAGCTCCGGCAGCACGGTGCGCGAGAGGATGTGCTCGATGTTGCGTGCGCCGGAAGCGTTCTCGGTACACCGGGCGGCGATGGTCTCCACCACTGCCGGCTCATAGTCGAAGCTGGCACTGTAGGCCTCGCGCACGCGCTTGGCGATGCGCCCGAGCTGCAGCACCACGATCTTGCGGATGACCTCGTCGGAGAGCGGGAAATAGGGAACCAGCGTCACCCGCCCGAGGAACGCCGGCTTGAAGTATTTCATCAGCTCCGGGCGTAGCGCCTCCGCCAGCCCCGCCGCGTCCGGTGCCGTGTCGGGATCGGCGAACAGCTTGGTGATCAGCTCGGTCCCGGCATTGGAGGTCATGATCAGGACGGTGTTCTTGAAGTCGATGTCCCGGCCCTCCCCATCCTTCATGTTCCCCTTGTCGAACACCTGGAAGAACACGTCCTGCACGCCGGGATGCGCCTTCTCCATCTCGTCGAGCAGCACCACGGAATAGGGATGCCGCCGCACCGCCTCGGTCAGGATGCCGCCTTCGCCGTAGCCGACATAGCCGGGCGGCGAGCCCATCAGCAGGCTGACCTTATGCTCCTCCTTGAATTCGCTCATGTTAAGGACGGCCATGTTCTGCTCGCCGCCATAGAGCAGGTCAGCGAGCGCGAGCGCGGTTTCGGTCTTGCCGGTGCCGGAGGTGCCGACCATGAGGAACACGCCGATCGGCTTGCGCGGGTCGGTCAGCCTGGCACGGCTGGTGCGGATCGCCTGCGCCACCGCCTCTAACGCATGGTCCTGACCGACGATGCGCTTCTGCAACGCCTGCTTGAGACCGAGCACGGTGCGGATCTCGTCGGACTGCATCCGCCCCGCGGGGATGCCGGTCCAGCTCTCGACGATTTCGGCCACCGCCTGCGCATCGACGACCGGGTAGATCAGCGGCGTCTCGCCCTGCAGCGCGCGCAATTTCGCCGCCTCCTCCGCGAGCCTGGCGCGCAGGGCGTCCTTGTCCGCCGTCGCCTGCCGGTCCTCGATCGCGGCCCGGGTCGTGGCGATGGCGGCGGCAAGCTCCTTCTCGCCGGCCCAGCGCTGCTCCAGCGCCGCGCGCTCGGCTTCGACCCTGACGCGCTCCTCCGCCAGCTCCGCGCGCCGCACCTCGTGCGGCGCGCCCGCGGCCAACTCCCGATCCAGGATCGCAGCCTCGGTGTCGATGAGGTCGAGCCTGCGGATACGGTCCTCGAGGGCCGCCGGCATCGCCGCCTGGCTCATCGCGACGCGCGCGCAAGCGGTGTCGATCAGCGAAACCGCCTTGTCGGGAAGCTGGCGCGACGGAATGTAGCGGGCGGAGAGCTTGACCGCTGCCTCGACCGCCTCGTCGAGGATCCGCACCCCGTGATGTTGCTCCAGCGTGACGACGACGCCGCGCACCATCGCGATCGCGATCGGCTCGGCGGGCTCCTCGACCTTGACCACCTGGAAGCGCCGCGTCAGCGCCGCATCCTTCTCGAAATATTTCTTGTACTCGGCCCAGGTGGTGGCCGCGATGGTGCGCAGCTCGCCGCGCGCGAGCGCCGGCTTCAGCAGGTTGGCGGCATCGCCCTGCCCGGCGCTGCCGCCGGCACCGATGAGCTGATGCGCCTCGTCGATGAACAGGATGATCGGCCGCGGGCTCGCCTTGACCTCCTCGATCACCGATTTCAGCCGGTTCTCGAACTCGCCCTTCACACCGGCGCCGGCTTGCAGCAAGCCGAGATCGAGGGTGCGAATGACCACGTTCTTCAGTGCCGCCGGCACGTCGCCCGCGGCGATGCGCACCGCAAAGCCTTCGACCACCGCGGTCTTGCCGACCCCGGCCTCGCCGGTGAGGATCGGGTTGTTCTGCCGCCGCCGCGTCAGGATATCCACCATCTGGCGGATCTCGGTGTCGCGGCCGAGGATCGGGTCGATCCGCCCCGCCTTCGCCTTCGCCGTCAGGTCGATGGTGAACTGATCGAGCGCGGCCGAGCCCGCCGGGCGCGGCGCACCGGGTTCGCCCGCGCCGTCCGGCGGCGCGCCCTCGACCGAGGTCGTGACGCTCGCGGCCTCGATGCTGTCGCGGGTCACGGTCAGCAGATCGCGCTTCAGCGCGTCGGCGGGTATGCGCGCGAACTGCCCCGAGATTTCGCGCGTGTGACGAGACAGCGTCTCATCGGCAAGCATCGCCCACAGCAGATGCCCCGATCGCACGCGCGAGAGGCCGTGCTCGACGGAAGCAAACAGCCAGGCCTGCTTTGCCGCCTCGACGATCTCGGGCGAGAGCGAGGGCGCGCGCGCGTTGCCGGTCTTGAGCCGATCGAGCCCGCGGTTGAGATCGGCCATCAGCCGCCCGTGATCGGCCTCGTAATGACGCAGGATGGCGGCGATGTCGGTGTCGGTGCCGTCGGCGAGCTTCACCAGCCAGTGCTCGAGCTCGACGTTGTAGTGCGAGCGCGACAGCGTCAGCCCCGCGGCGGCTTCCAGCGCGCGACGGCAATGGTCGTCGAGCCTCCCAACCAATGCCTTGAGGTCAATCGCCGCCATGACGTCCTCCGCCGGCGCGGTGTCCTGCCCGCGACCAGCCGGGAGCCTAGAAGCGGCATCGACAATGAGTCCAGTGCGAACCGCGGGAAAGCGAAACGGATCGGGCGGGCGGGCGGGATTGCTGGCCCTGCCGGTTGCGACCACAATACGGCAACGGGAAGGTTCGGGAGAATGGCGATCATGGCCGACGTGCCGGATCTCATCGACGTTGCGGCCCTGCTGCAGCCGATCGCCGGCGAGGCGCCGGCCGGCGTCGACCTGCGGGAGGATTTTTCGCCGCAATCAACCTATTACCGCCTGCGCGACGCGCGCGCCGAGGCACGAGCCGCGGAGCGTACCGCCGACGAGAACCCCGATGTCGAGACGCCGACGCCGCCGCAATGGCGTACCGTGCGCGAACTGGTCGTCGCGGCGCTCGGCGAAAAGGCCAAGGACCTCGAGCTCGCGGCCTGGCTCACCGAAGCCTTGGTCCGCAGCGACGGGCTCGCCGGACTGGCCGCTGGTGCGCGGCTGATCGGCGGGCTCGCCGAGGCATTCTGGGATCGCAACCTGTTCCCGGTGCCCGACGAGGACGGCATCGCCACCCGCGTCGCCCCGATCACCGGCCTCAACGGCGAGGGCGGCGACGGGACACTGATCCAGCCGCTGCGCAAGCTGGTGCTGTTCGCCAGGCCGGACGGCCGCAATGTCGCCTTCTGGCAGTACGAGCAGTCTGCCGAACTGCAGGGCATCGGCGATGCGGAACGGGTGAAGCAGCGCCTCGCCGCCGGCGTGGTGCCGTTCGCCGACATGGAGGCGGCGGCGCGCGCTGCCGGCGGCGCGCGCTTCGCCGCGATCCGCGCCCTTGCCCGCAGCGCACTCGGCGAATGGACGGCGATGGGCGGCGTGCTCGACGCCAAGGCTGGCGCCGACGGGCCGCCGACCAGCCGGGTGCGCGACCTCCTCGGGCAGATCCTCGATGTCGCGGCGCGCTACGCGCCACGGGAGGCGGAGGCGGAGGCTCAGACCGCGGCGCAAGCAGGCGTGGACGAGCCTGCGGCAGGCGGCGGCGCGGGCGGCGCGGCGGCGAAGACGGCGGCGACGCGCGAGGACATGCTGCGCGAACTGGCCCGGATCGCCGATTTTTTCCGTCGCACCGAGCCGCAGTCGCCGCTTGCCTACACGCTCGAGGAGGCGATCCGCCGCGGCCGCATGACCTGGCCGGAACTGCTCGCCGAGGTGGTGAGCGATGCCGGCGTGCGCGGCTCGATCCTGAGCCAGCTCGGCATCCGCCCGGCGGCCGGGGAAGGCGGCTGAACGGTGCCATGAAACCGTCGTTGACCAGTGGCCCGGGCGGTGCCTACCTTGTCGGCGCGGCGGCTGCCCGGGCCACCGCCAGGGGAGCGGGGGGGCTTGGTGTCCCCGCTGGTCACGCCCAACGATCACCCGACGCCGGCAGGCCGGGCGCGGCAGGCGCTCCCGGCAGCGTACGACAGGGAGAAATGTGATGAGTGCGTCTGTTCACGACAAGCTGAACCGCGTGCGCAAACCGCGTGTGCATATCACCTACGAGGTCGAGACGGAGGGCGCGCAGATCCAGCGCGAGCTGCCCTTCGTCGTCGGTGTGCTGGGCGATTTCTCGGGCGACCCGACGCAGCCGCTGCGCCCGCTCACGGAGCGCAAATTCGTCCAGATCGACCGTGATAATTTCGATGACGTCATGGGGCGGATGGCACCCGGCCTCAAGCTGAAGGTCGACAACACGCTCGCCGGCGATGGCTCGCAGATGGGTGTCGATCTCAAGTTCAACCGGATGGAGGATTTCGAGCCCGCGCGCGTCGCTGCGCAGGTGCCGGCGCTGCAGGCGCTGATCGAGACCCGCAACAAGCTGCGCGACCTGATGAGCAAGGTGGACCGGTCCGAGGAGCTCGAGAACCTGCTCGAACAGGTGCTCAAGAGCGAAGCGGAACTGAAATCGCTGTCGGGCCAGCTCGGCCTCGACAAGCAGGAGGGCTGAGGCGATGTCCGGAGCGAAAACCGAGGCCGCTGCCACCAGCACCACCCAGGAAAGCAGCGCGAGCCTGCTCGACCAGGTCGTCGCGGCAACCAAGCAGACCGAACCGGACCGCGCGCAGGACCTGGTCAAGACGCTGGTCGAGCAGGCGCTGTCGGGCACCGTCACCTTCGACAAGAACCTCACCCGCACCTTCAATGCCGCGATCGCCGCGATCGACCGCAAGCTCTCGGCACAGCTCAACGCGATCATGCACGACCCGAAATTCCTCAAGCTCGAGGGCACGTGGCGCGGCCTCAACTACCTGGTGATGAACTCCGAGACCGGCACCTCGCTCAAGCTACGGGTGCTCAACATCGCCAAGCGTGAGCTCAACCGCGACCTGACCAAGGCGGTCGAGTTCGACCAGAGCCAGCTGTTCAAGAAGATCTACGAAAACGAATTCGGCACCCCGGGCGGCGAGCCCTACGGCGCGCTGATCGGCGACTACGAGTGGACCAACCACCCGGACGACATCGACACGCTGCGGCTGATGTCCAACGTCGCGGCGGCCAGCTTCGCGCCGTTCATCTCCGCCGCCGGCGCGCAGATGTTCGGCTTCTCCGACTGGACGGAACTCTCCAAGCCGCGCGACCTGGCGAAGATTTTCGAGACGGCGGAATACACCAAGTGGCGCAGCTTTCGCGACAGCGAGGACAGCCGCTTCGTCTCCCTGGCGCTGCCGCGGGTGATCGCCCGCCTGCCCTATGGCTCGGCGACCAAGCCGATCGACAACTTTGCCTACGAGGAGGCGCCCTACGATGCCGCGGGCGCCGCGCTGCCGATGCAGCATCATGATTATTGCTGGATGAATGCCGCCTACACCTTGGGCGCGCGCCTGACGGATGCCTTTGCGCAGTATGGCTTCTGCGTTGCCATCCGCGGCGCCGAGGGCGGCGGCAAGGTGGAGGGGCTGCCCAATCACGTCTTCACCTCCGACGATGGCGACCTCGATACCAAGTGCCCGACCGAGATCGGCATCACCGACCGGCGCGAGTTCGAGCTTTCGAACCAGGGTTTCCTGCCGCTCTGCCACTACAAGAACACCGACTACGCGGTGTTCTTCGGTGCGCAGTCGGTGCAGAAGGCCAAGAAGTACGACCGCCCCGACGCGACCGCCAACGCCGCGATCTCGGCGCGCCTGCCCTACATCATGGCGACCAGCCGCTTCGCGCATTTCCTCAAGGTGATGGCCCGCGACAAGATCGGCTCCTTCATGGAAGCGACCGACTGCGAGGCCTGGCTCAACCGCTGGATCAAGAACTACGTCAACGCCAACGAGAACGCGGGGCAGGAGAGCAAGGCCCAGTACCCGCTGCGCGAGGCCCGCGTCGAGGTCAGGGAGATTCCCGGCAAGCCTGGGTCCTACAACGCGATCGCCTATCTGCGGCCCTGGCTGCAGATGGAGGAACTGACCACCAGCATGCGCATGGTCGCGCGCATCCCGCAGAAGGCCTGACGCTTGTCCGCGGCGGGGCCCGCAGCCATGGCCCCGCCGCGCCCGACACGCGACGCCGCGCTCGACGGACGTTTCGTCGGCGCGGCAAGCGCGGACGCGGCGGAGCAGGTCGCGGCTTTCATCGCCAGCGCCGAGCCGGCCGCATCGTTGCGTGACTGGTTCGGCGCCGATGCTCTCCCTCGGCTGGCGAGTGATGCCGGGCGGCTGCGCCTCGCGCTCGACCGCGACATCGCCGCGATCGACACGCTGATCGCCGCTCAGCTCGATGCGATCCTGCATCATCCACGTCTGCGCCGGCTGGAGGGGACATGGCGCGGTCTCGCCTGGCTCCTGGGCGACATCGAGCCAGGCGGACGGGTCAAGGTGCGGGTGCTCAACGCCACCTGGCCGGAGCTGGTGCGTGATCTCGAACGCGCCGTCGAGTTCGACCGGAGCCAGCTTTTCAAGAAGATCTACGAGGAGGAGTTCGGCACGCCGGGCGGCGAGCCCTATGGCCTGCTGGTGCTCGACCACGCGGTGCGCCACCGCCCCGGCCCCGGCGCGCCCACCGACGATATCGGCGCTTTGAAGCAGTTGGCCGGTGTTGCCGCCGCCGCCTTCACCCCCACCGTGCTCGGGGTGGCGCCGGAGCTGCTTGGCCTTGACGGCTTCGCCGGCCTCGCCGGCCTCGGCGACCCCACCGCGGTGTTCCGCGACAGCGAATACACGCGCTGGCGAGGCCTGTTCACACTCGACGATATCCGCTTCCTCGGCCTCGCCCTGCCGCGCCTGCTGGCGCGCCCGCCCTGGCAGCCCTCGCCGCTGCGCGCCGAACCGTTCCGCTACGACGAGGATGCGCCGGATGCGCACAGCCGGGTGTGGATGAGCCCGGTCTACGCCTTCGCGGCGACTGCCGCGCGCGCCTTCGCCGATTACGGCTGGCCGGCCGATATACGCGGCGTGGAAACGGATCAGCGCGGCGGCGGGCTGGTGGACGAGCTGCCGCTCGAATCCTTCTCCACCGAGCCCGGCGTGATCTGGGCGCGCCCACCGCTCGAAGCGGTGCTGACCGACCACCAGGAGCGCGCGCTGGTCGATGCCGGGTTCATGCCGCTCGCCGCCATTCCCTGGTCGCAGGACGCGGTGTTCGGCGCGGTACGCAGCCTGCAGGCGCGCCGCCTCTACAGCGGCCCGACCGCCGATGCGGCCAACGCCAGCGCGCGCCTCTCCACGCAGCTCAACTCGCTGCTCTGCGTCTCGCGCTTCGCCCACTACCTCAAGGTGCTGGGCCGCGACATGGTCGGCTCGTTCCGCACCGCCGAGGAGATCGAGCAGCAGCTCCAGACCTGGCTCAACCGCCACATCAACGCCAGCATCGGCGCCGGCGCCGAGAGCCGCGCCCGCTACCCGCTGCTCGCCGGGCGGGTGAGCGTGCGCGAGCGCCCTGGGCGGCCAGGCGTGTTCGGATGCGTGATCCAGTTGCAGCCGCATTTCCAGCTCGACGACGTCGCCGCGAGCTTCCGGCTCGTCACCGATATCGCCGCTGCGGGAACGGTGCGATAAGCTTGACTTGCGACCGACGTGCCGGTCGCAGCCCGACGCGACGCAAGCAGAAGGAAACGAGCGATGCCGGAAGGTGCAGAGACGGCGGGAAGCCTGTTGCGGGCGGGCAAGCTGGGCGAAGCGATCGAGGCAGCGGGGGCGGCGGTGCGCAAGGCGCCGACCGACCTCGGCGCACGCGTGCTGCTCGCCGAGTTGCTGCTGGCCGCCGGCAATCTCGAGCGCGTCGACGTGATCCTGGATGCCGCCTCCGAGGTCGATCCCGCCGTCGCGGTGGTGATCGCCGAGTTCCGCCAGTTGCTCCGCGCGGAGATGGCGCGCCGCCAGCTTCGGCGCGACGGGCGCGTGCCGGAGTTCCTGGGCGAACCGGACGAGGCGCAGCGCCTCGCGCTCGCCGCCCTCGTCGCGCTGCGCGGCGGCGACCTCACCCAGGCGGCGAACCTGGCCGGGGCCGCCGAGGCGGCGCGTCCGCGCGCCGCCGGCAGGATCGCCGGCCGGCCGATCGACGACTTCCGCGACGCCGATGATCTCACCGCCGGTTTTTTCGAGGTGCTCACCACCACCGGCAAGTATTTCTGGATCCCGACCGCGCGCGTCGAATCGTTGCAGTTCCATCCGCCGAAGCGCCCGCGCGATCTGATCTGGCGGCGCGCCAGCATGTCGGTGCAGGGCGGGCCGGACGGCGAGGTCTATCTGCCCGCGACCTACGCCAGCGACGAGCCGGACCTCGCCGACGCGCTGCGCCTCGGCCGCGCGACGGAATGGCGCGAGCTCGCGCCGGGCCTGGTGCGCGGCGTCGGCCAGCGGGTCTTCCTCGCCGGCGAGGACGCGGTGGGGATCATGGACCTCACCGAACTTGCCTTCGCCGGGGCGTGATGCGCGACCCCGTCGCATCGCCGCGGGGCGCCTCTCGCCACCGGACGGCCGGCGCATGAGCGGGCGCGACGGCCGCGGCGGCTGGAACGACGGCGGGCGCGGCGAGGCTGCCGCCCGGCGCAGCCCGGTGCGTGTGATGCTGCCCCTGCTCGACCGGCTGATCGACGACAACCCCGGCGCCGAGCGCGATGCGCCGATCGGCAGCGCCGAGGCGCTCACGATTCTGCGCGTCTCGGTGCGCCGCGACCTCGAGGCGCTGCTCAACGCCCGGCGGCGCCACCGCTCCTGGCCCGACGGCCTCGCCGAACTCGCCACCTCCTCAGTCGGGTTCGGCATCCCGGACTTCACCGCCGGCACCATGAACGACCCCCGCCGGCGCGACGCGCTGCGCGCGGAGATCGAGGCCACGATCCGCCGCTTCGAGCCACGGCTCGCGACGGTGAAGGTGACGCTCCTGGAGGGGGCGAACAAGCTGGAGCCAACGTTACGGCTTCGTATAGATGGGCTGCTCCACGCCGAGCCTGCGCCGGAGCCGATCGCCTTCGACACCACCGTCGACATCGCCACCACCGATGTCGAGGTCAAGAGCCGCGACGATGTCTGACGCGCTGCTGCCCTATTACAACGAGGAGCTGGTGGCGATCCGCCGGCTCGCCGCCGAGTTCGCGCAGGCCAACCCCAAGATCGCCGGACGGCTGCGCCTGTCGCACGACGCGGTGGACGATCCGCTGGTGGCGCGCCTGCTCGACGGCGTCGCCTTCCTCGCTGCCCGCGTACATCACCGGCTCGACGACGAGTTCCCCGAACTGACCGACGCGCTGCTCGGCGTGCTCTACCCGCATTATCTCGCCCCCTTCCCGGCAACCGCGGTGGTCCAGTTCACGCCGCCGCCGGATCTGCCGGGGCCGGCGCGGATCGCGCGCTTCTTTCCGCTCGACACCGAGCCGGTCCGCGGTGAAACCTGCCGGTTTCGTACGGCTTACGAAACGATCATGTGGCCGGTCGAGATCGAGGCCGTGCATCTTTCCGG
>JAJXSZ010000203.1 GCA_021784255.1 Pseudomonadota bacterium
GGTGGGATCGGAGCCGTCGGCATCGACCAGGATCGACGGCGCGCCGCCATGCAGCACGTCGCGCTCGAAGCCGGGCGGGATATCGATGATGAACATCACGTCCCAGCGCCGCAACGCCTCCTCCGCGGCCTGTTCGGTGGGATAGAGACGGATATCGAAATACTTGGTGTTCTCGAGCGCGGTGACGATGTCGCGCTCGTAGCGCGAGTTGTCCGCCGAGACCAGCGCGGTCGGCAGGTGCCGCGGGTTCATGTTGATGGCGTAACCGAACAGGAAAAGCTGGATCATCGGCAGCACCAGCGTCAGCGCCACCAGGCCGCGGTCGCGCCGCAACTGCGTGGCCTCCTTGCCGAGCATGGCGCGGAACCGCCCCCAGGAAAACAGCTTCATCCACCCTCTCCGTAGGAGATCCCCGCCGGCGGATTGTTCAGCATGTGGATGAACACGTCGTCGAGCCGCGGCTCGACCTCGTGCCAGTCGAAATCCCCGACCCCCGCGGCGGCGACCGCGGCGCGCAGCGTCGCGGCATCGTCGCCGGTCACCCTGAGCGCGCGCCCGAACACCGTCGCCGTCTCGATCCCTGGCTGGTGGCGCAGCCGCGGCGCCGCGGTCTCCACCGTCGCACCCACTGTCTCGAAGACGGTAATATGCGCCTGCGCCACCACCTCCGCCGCCGTGCCCTGCACGACAAGGTGGCCGCCGGCAAGATATATCACGCGTGCGCAACGTTCCGCCTCGTCCATGTAGTGGGTGGAGACGAGAATCGTCATGCCCTCGGCGGCGAATTCGTGAATCAGGTCCCAGAACTCGCGTCGCGCCTTGGCGTCGACCCCGGCGGTCGGCTCGTCGAGCAGCAGCAGGCGTGGCTTGTGCAGCACGGCGGCGGCAAGCGCCAGGCGCTGCTTCCAGCCGCCGGAAAGCTCCTCGGCGAGCTGGCCGAGATAAGTCCCGAGCCCGGCGCGCTCCACCGCCTCGCGCACCATCCCGGCGCGGTCGCGCACCCCATGCAGGCGGGCGACGAAATCCAGGTTCTCCGCGACGGTAAGATCGCCGTAGAGGCTGAAACGTTGCGTCATGTAACCGACCTGGCGGCGAATTGCGTCCGCGCCGGTCAGCAGGTCGATCCCCAGGCACGTCCCCCGCCCCGCGTCCGGCCGCAGCAGGCCGCAGAGCAGGCGCATCGTCGTCGTCTTGCCGCTGCCGTTGCCGCCGAGAAAGCCGCAGACCTCGCCCTCGGCGACGCGCAGGGAAAGGTCCGCGATCACGCGGCGGGCGCGAAAGCGCTTGCTCAGGTGCTCGACATCGATGGCGTAGGCGGTCATGGCCGCGCCGGCGCGCCGGCGACCGGGCGCACCTCGAGCGGCTGACCCGGATGCAGGCGCAGCCGCTCGGCCGGCGCGACCGCGGCCTCGATGCGATAGACCAGGTTGCCGCGCGAGCTCTCGCTGTAGATCACCGGCGGCGTGTATTCCGGCTTCGGCGCGATGTAGGAAATATGCGCGGCGAACCCCGCGCCGCAGCCGTCGCAGGAGACCGCGAGGGCCTCACCGTAGCGGAGCGATGAAAGATCCGCCTCCGGAACATAGAACAGCACCCGCAGATTGGCCGCCGGCAGCAGATCCACCACCGTCGCCCCCGCCGTGAGCGCCTCGCCCGCGTGCGCCACGACATCGGCGACCACGCCTGCCGCCGGGGCGACGACACGCAGCTGCGCCCGCTGCCAGCGCGCCTGCTGCAGCGCCGCCGCCGCCGCCGCCACCGCCGCGCGCTGGGCGGCGATCTGCTCCGCGCGTCCCGACGGCGCGCGCAGCAGCGCCAGGCCGGCCGCTGCCCCCGCCTCCTGGGCAACGGCCGAAGCGAGCTGCTGGCGCTCGGTATCGACCGTCTGCGCCGGCACGGCATGGGTCTCGAGCAGGCGCTCGTCGCGCGCGAGGTCGCGGGCGATGCGCTGGCGCACCGCGGTCTTGTCGGCGAGCTCGGAGGCAGCCTGGGCGATCTGCTCGGCCCGCCCGCCCGGCTGCTCGAGGTTGGCAAGTGTCGCCCGTGCGGCGGCCAGGTTCGCCTCCGCCTGGTGCAGCGCCGCCTGCGCGCCGGTCGGGTCCTGCTCGAACAGGCGCGCGCCCTGCGCCACGAACTGCCCGCGCGCGACATCGACATGCACGAGCTGGCCGGCGAGCGTTGGCCCGACGAAGACGTCGTCGCCCTCGGCATAGCCCTGCCAGAACGTGCCGCCGCCGCGCGGCGCCTGCCAGGCATAGAGCGCGCCGGCAATCGCAACGGCCGCCAGCAGCAGCAGCCAGCGTCGCGCCTTGCTCATGGTGTCAGCCCCCGCAGCAGGTTCTCGGCATGCGCGGCGAGCATCGCCGCCGGGTCGAGCGGCCCCCTGGAGTGGCGCCCGATCGTGTCGCGCCACAACATCGCGAGCAGCACCGGCGCGAACACCACCGGCGCCATCGCCGGCGCATCGACGGCGCGGAATTCGCCCCGCGCCATGCCGCGCTCGAGGATCCCGGCGACGACGCGCATCCCCCGCGCCACCACCTCCTCGGCATAGAAGCGCGCGATCGCCCGGTTGCGTCCGGCCTCCGAGAGCACCAGCCGCGGGATCGCCGCGACGCCGCCGCGCCCCATGCCGGGCGCCTGCACCAGCAACCCGCGCAGCACCTCCGGGGCCGGGCCCACCTGGCCGGCGACCCAGGCCTCGACAGCGGCCAGCCGCGGCAGCAGCGCCTCGCGCACCACCGCGAAGAACAGCTCCTCCTTGGTCGGGAAGTAGAGGTAGAGCGTGCCTTTGGCGATGCCGGCGCGCGCCGCGACGTCCTGCATGCGCGTCGCGGCGAAGCCCTGCTCGGAGAACAGCGCCAGCGCCGCGGCGGCGATCTCGCCCGGCCGCGCCGCCTTGCGCCGCTCGCGGGAGGCGGGTTTCATCGTCCGATCATGACTGACTGGTCGGTCATTTACAAGAAGCGCCGTCCGCCACACTTGACCGCGCGACGCTGCACCCGCAACACCGGCGGCGCCTTGACCCCGATCAAGGCGCGCAACCGAGCGAAAGGCAGGATCGCACCGTGAACCAGGACATGAAAAAGCGCGCCGAGGCGCTCGCCGACCGCCTGCGCACCGAGGGCAAGGCGGAGCATGCCGGCCGCCTCGCCGCCGCCGTGCACAGCCTGGAGCGCGGCGCAGGAAACGCCGTGCTCGCGGCCCTGCTCGGCGTGGTCGACGTGGTGCTCGATGCCGCCGAGGCGATCGACCCGGGAACCCAGGCCATGGCGGAGGAGCTGCGCACCATCGTCGAGGCGCAGCTGCGCCCGACCCCGCGCGAGCCGCGACCTCAGGGCTGAGGCGCCGCCGGGCGCAGGCCGCGATCGCGCGGCAGGATCCGATCGGCCGGAGCCGGAGAGGTTCAGACGGAGAGGACGTTGACCTGGCCGCGTCGCGGCCGCCCGCGCGCGGCCGGCCTGGCGGCCGCCTCGGCGGCGACGCCGCGATATTCCCCGAACGCCGCCAGCGCCTCCGCCAGCTCGCGCTCGGAGAGCAGCACCGGCCCCGCCGCCAGGCTCAGCAGATATTGTTGTGCCAGCGTTTCGAGCTCGACCGCGCGGCCCATCGCCTCGGCGAGGTCGCGCCCGAGTGCGAGGCAGCCGTGGTTGGCGAGCAGGCACGCTGTCCGCCCCGCCAGCGCCGCCACCGCCACCGCCGAGAGTTCGGCGGTACCGAAGGTCGCGTAGGGTGCGCAGGGCACGTCGCCGCCGCCGAACAGCGCCACCATGTAGTGCGCCGGCGGGATCGGCCGGCGCGCCATCGCCAGCGCCGTCGCATAGGGCGGGTGCGCATGCACCACCGCGCCGATCTCCGGCCGCGCGCGGTAGATGTCGCGGTGTATCCGCCACTCGCTGGAGGGCTTCGCCCGCCCGCGCCACGCTCCCTCGCCGGCGACGTCCATCTCGGCGATATCCGCCGCGCGCATCGCCGCCGCCGGCAGCGCCGAGGGCGTGATCAGCATCGTCCCGGCCTGGCGCAGGCTGATATTGCCCGCAGTGCCCTGCGAGAGCCCGCGCGCGATCAGCTCGCGATAGGCGGTAACAAGCGACGAACGGTCCATGCGGCGCGCCTCGGCATCCGGCTGGTGATGGCCGCGCCATGGTCGCGCGGGTTGAGCCGAGGATAGGTGCCCGATACGCTCGCGTCCATCGCCCGAGCGCGGGCGAGCAACCACGGAGCCCGTCATGACCGCGACCGCCGAAACCACCCCGAAGCTGCGTATGGCCGAACTCACCGGCGGCGAGGCGCGCGCGCTCTATGCACGCCGGCCGGTGATCCTGCTGCCGATGGGCAGCCACGAGGACCAGGGCCCGCACGCGCCGATGGGCGACTATCTCTCGGCCGACGCCATCGCGCTCGCCATCGCCACCCACGCCACGGCGCGCGGCGTCGAGACCGTCGTCGCCCCGGTCCTGCCATTCGGCGGCGCCGACTATTTCGGCGCCATGCCCGGCGGCATCGCCCTGCAGCAGGCGACGCTGCGCGCGGTGCTCACCGACATGCTCGCCTGCCTGGTGCGCCACCGGCTCACGCGCATCATCGTGATCAACGGCCATGGCGGCAACGTGCAGGCGATCCACGACACCACCCAGGCGGTGCTGCGCCAGCACGGCGCCCTGATCCCGAGCCTCTACCTCTGGCAGATGGGCTACGCGCTGCTGCCTTCCATCCTTGGCGCCGAGACGGCGCAGAAGGCCGCGGGACACGGCGCGGACCCGCTCACCAGCGTCGCCATGCACCTGTTCGCGCAGCTGATGCGCCCGGACCTGGTACCGGAGCCGGCGCCGACGGAGACGGTGATCGGCCTCGCCACCGCGACCTTCGGCCAGGCGCGCTTCGAGGGCGTCAATGTCGGCGTGCCGGTCGAGTACGACGCCGTCGCGGCCAACGGCGTGCGCGGCGACGCACGCCTGTGCTCGGCGAAGACCGGCGCCGCGCTGGTGGAAAGGCTGACCGAAATCGGCGCCCGCTTCGTGCTGCACTACGCCCGCCACGCGCCCTGACCGGACGGCGCGGTTCGCGCCCCCTCAGCGCTGGCGCTGGTGCTGAGCGGGGTCGCGGACCGCGAATTGCCGCGCCACCGCGTCGATCTGGCCGGACAAGGTAATGCCGTCGGGGCGGATCGGCAGTCCCGCCGCCGCCAGCGCCTGCGCGCTCCAGGTGTTGCAGGTATGGGAGAGGTCGTAGCCGCTCGTGGTGGCGAAGACGAGGCTGCCGGCAAAATCACCTTGGCCGACGGCAACCGGCCCGCCGGCGGCGCGCCGGCGCATCGTCTGCCAGATGAAGGCGGAAAGCCGCGCCGCGCCGCCCGCCGGCAGCGCCAGCGTCATCGTGTGGCGCGCGCCATAGGCGGTCGCGGCATCGGTACCCAGCGCGCTCACCTCCAGTGCCCCGGCACCGGGAAGGATGCTGGTGAGCCAGTCGCCGACACTGTGCTCGCGCGAGGTCATGAAGCTGCGCTTGCCATAGCCGAAGACGATCGTGCGCGCGCCCG
>JAJXSZ010000204.1 GCA_021784255.1 Pseudomonadota bacterium
GACGCGGGCGGTAATACCGGGATACGGCGGTTCGGATCATGGCGGCAGCGAAGCGCGAAACCGCCGCACCGTCAAGGGTTCGGGACCGGCAGACTCTGCTTGACCCACGTCAAGGCCGCGTCACCCTATCGGCAGCAAGCTGCTCATCGTGAGCTGGAGGATGACATGCCGAAACAGCAACGGCTTCTGGTGGTGATTGCGGACGGCGCGAATGCGCGGTTCCTGCGGCAGACGCCGCACGACACGTTGCATCAGGATCGGGTGTTCGAGGCCGGCGCCGCCCACCAGCGCGCCTCCGACCTTCGCACCGACGGGCCGGGGGCCAGCTTCCACACCGGTTCGTCCGCGCATCACGCGATCGCGCCGAAGCACGATCCGAAGGAGTTGGAGAAGGAGAAATTCGCCGCCTTCGTCGCCGGCGAGATCGACGCGGCGGTCGGCGCGCAGAGCTGGGACGCGCTGGTTGTCGTGGCCCCCGCGCACACCATGGCGGTGCTGCGCGAACGGCTCGGCCCGGCGGCGAAGGCGATCCTCGCCGGCGCGGTCGAGAAGGATCTGGTCAAGACCCCAACCGACGAACTGGTGTCGCACCTGCGCAACTTCATCCCGGTGGTGCTGCGCCCGATGGCATGACGTCCCGGGGCGTGACGCCGAAGCTCGTGGCGATGTGGCGCGCGAGCGCGCCGGTCACCGGCTGCGCCGGGTTCTCGGCCTGGAGCAACAGGATCGAGAACTCGGGCAGCGGCGGCAGGCCCTCGTCCGGGCGCAGCGCACGCAGCCCCGCCGGCAGCCAGGCCAGCATGGAGACGGTGATCGCGAGCCCCGCCAGCACCGGCGCATGGGTGCCGATCTGCGTCCCCGACGTGTAGGCGACGCGCCAGCGCCTGCCCGCCATCTCCAGCGCATCCAGCGCCGCCCGCCGCCAGGACAGCGAGTGCGGCGAGGCACCGTCGTCGTGCGCGAGGGCGAGCGGGATCGGATCCATGCGGTGCGGCGGCACGCCATGCGCCGGCGCACGCTCCGCCGTCACCCATGCCAGGGGGCTGCGCCACAACTCGAGCGCCGGCCAGTCGCGCGGCACCGCGCCCTCGCTTGCCAGCGTGAGGTCGAGCTCGCCGGCACGCAGCTTTTCGACCAGCACCTCGGATTCCATGCACACCACATCGACCTCGACGGCGGGGTGGCTGTCGGCGAAGCCGCGCAGGATCGGCGGCAGCCAGCGCAGCGCGTAATCGTCCGGCGTGCCGAGCCGCACCGTGCCCGCCACCGCTGGCTCGCGAAACGCGTTCCAGATACCGTCATTGGCCGCCAGCATGTCGCGCGCGCGGTCGAGCAGGAACCGCCCATGCGCGGTCAGCGCCACGCGCCCGCCCTTGCTGCGTACCAGCACGCGCACGCCGAGCAGCGCCTCCAGCCGCTGCATCTGCATCGAGACCGCGGCCTGCGTGCGCCCGACGCGCTGGGCCGCGCGGGTGAAGCTGCCCTCCTCGGCGATGCAGGTGAAGCTGCGCAGGAGGTCGGGGTCAATCGCGCGGGGAACGGTCATAGAATAAGAATGTCTGATTGACGAAATCAAATCAAATAGTTTTCATTATTTATCGGCCGCCGGTATGAAACGCGCGAAACCCGAACGACGGAGCTTCCCATGCGTATCACCACCCATAAGCGGCTCGGCGGCATCGGCCGGGCGCTCGCGCGGGCGGCCAACCAGCTCGCGCGCCCGCGGCTCGCCCCCCGCGACGAGCGGATGCTGAAGGATCTTGGCCTTTCTGCGGCCCAGGCGGACTGGGTCGCGAGCCACCGCGCACCCCGCTGAGCGGGGCCGCTGCCGGAACCGACGTGGCGCGCCGGTTCCGGCAGCACGTCCCACCGGGCGACGCCATTGGCTTGCGTGCTTGCTGGCCGGCCGGCGCGGCCGCGGATCACGCCTCGCGCAGCGCCTCGGCGATCCGCGTGGCGACGGTGGGCGCATCGGCGGGATCGACCGCGGCGAAGCTGAGCCGCAGGCGCGGTTCGCTGGCCTCGGCGGGAAACCAGGCGCGCCCGGGCGAGACCAGCACCTGGCGCCGCGCCGCCGCCCGCGCCACCGCCTCGTCGTCCGCCTCGCCAGGCAGGCGCAGCCAGAGATGCAGCCCGCCCGCGGGCAGCGTATCGAGACAGGTGGACCCGAGCACGTCGCACAGCGCCGCCGCCAGCGCGTCGCGCCGCGCCCGCAGCGCCGCGTGCAGCCGCCGCAGATGCCGCGGCCAGCTTGGCGCCGTCAGCAGGTTCAGCGCGGTTTCCTGAAGCAGGGCGGGGACGAAGAAATCCACCGCCACGCGCGCCGCGCGCAGCCGTTCGAACGCCGCCCCGCGCACGCGCAAGGCGCCGACGCGCAGCCCCGGGGCGGCGCATTTGGTAAGCGACCGCAACAGAATCACATGCCCCTGCGGGTCGTCGGCGGCGAGCGGCGGGGGCGTGGCCGCGAAGCCGAAATCGCGCGCCCAATCGTCCTCGAGGATGAACAGCCCGTGCCGGCGCGCGAGCTCCATCACCGCGGCGCGTCGCGCGGGGGTGAGCGAGGCGCCGGTCGGATTGGCATGCGTCGGCTGCAGGTAGAGCAGGCGGGCGCCGCTCGCGTGCAGCGCCGCTGCCAGCGCCTCCGGCCGCACGCCCTCGCCATCGGTCGGCACGGGCACCACCACCAGGCCCGCGGCGCGGGCCGCCAGCAGTGCCCCGAGATAGGTCGGGCTCTCCATCAGCACCGGGCTCCCGGGCGCGGCCAGACCCTGGAAGGCGGCGGCGAGCGCCGGCTGCGTGCCGGGGCAGACGATCACCTCATGCTCCGGGCAGCCGATCGAGGCCGCGAACCAGCGCCGCAGCGCCGGCAGCCCGGTGCCGGGCATACGGTCCCATACCCCGGGCTGGCGCAGCGCGCGGGCGGCGGCGACGTCGAGCAGCGAGGTCGCACGCAGCTCCGGCGGCAGGTAGCCGACATGCAGCGCGAAGGTCCCGGCCGGCGGCAGCTCCGAGAGGGTGAGCAGATCCGCTGCCCCGGCGCGCGCGGGGCCGAGAGCCAGCGTCTGCCAGAGCGTGTCGCCGCCAGCCGCCGGCGCGGGCAGGGCGGCGACGAAGGTGCCGCGGCCGGGGAAGGATTCCAGCACGCCCTCGCGCGCCAGTTGGCGCAGGGCCTGTTGCACCGTGGCCGGCCCCACGCCCATGTCGCGCATCAACGCGCGCACCGAGGGCAGGGCGGCGCCGGGCGGCAGGGCGGTGGCGCGGTGGCGCAGGGCTTGCGCGATCCGCGCGGTGCTGTTATCGGTTTTCATGTCAATTCGTAGTAACGTTATCGTTTTCGGGCGTGCGCTGCAACCGGGGGCGCGATGAACGCCGGTTTCGTCGGCCTGCTGCTGTTCGCCGTCGTCATGGCGGCAACGCCCGGCCCCAACAACGTCATGGTCACCGCCGCCGCCGCGCGCTTCGGCCTGCGCCGGACGGTGGCCCATATCGGCGGCGTGGGGGTCGGCTTCGCCGTCATGCTCCTGCTCACCGGCATCGGGCTCGGCGCCGTCTTCGTTGCGGTGCCGATCCTGCGCCGGGTGCTGGCGCTCGCGAGCATGGCCTGGATGCTGTGGCTGGCCGTCGCGATCGCGCGCGCGGCGGCACCGGGGGAGGGCGCTGCCGCGGCGCGCCCCTTCACCTTCCTGCAGGCGGCGCTGTTCCAATGGGTCAACCCGAAAGCGTGGATGATCGCCGTCACCGTGGTGGCGACCCGCGCCACCGCCGGCCCGGCCTGGCTCTCGGCCCTGGTCATCGCCCTGGTGTTCCTCGGCGTCACGCTGCCCATCGTTGCCACCTGGGCCGCGGCCGGGCATGCGCTCGGGCGGCATCTCACCGGACCGTGGTTCCGCCTCTTCAACGTCGCGATGGCGATCCTGCTCGTCATCTCGCTGCTGCCCCTGATCCCGGAGTTCCTGGCATGAGTGCTGTTCCCACGAGAGAGATTGCCTACGTCACGCTGGATGTTTTCACGACGCAACGGTTCGGCGGCAACCCGCTGGCGGTGATCACGGATGCGCGCGGCCTCGATACGGCAGCGATGCAGATGATCGCCCGCGAGTTCAACTATTCCGAGACCACCTTCGTGCTTCCGCCCTGCGACGGCGCCAACACCGCCGCGGTGCGCATCTTCACGCCGCGGGCGGAGCTGCCCTTCGCCGGCCATCCCAATGTCGGCACCGGCTTCGTGCTGGCGGGCATGGGACGCCTGTTCGGCCGCGCGCCGGGCGAGGTGCTGCGCTTCGAGGAAAAGGCGGGGCTGGTGCCGGTGCGCATCCTCCGCGCGGGCGGGCGCGTCGCCGGCGCCGAGCTGACCGCACCCGAGCGCCTCAGCCGCGGCAGGACGCTGGCGGTGGAATCCGCCGCCGCCTGCCTCGGCCTTCCGCCGAGCGCGATCGTGACGTCATCGCACCGACCCGAGGTCGCCTCGGTCGGCCTCGCCTTCCTCTGCGTCGAGCTCGCGGACCGCGCGGCGCTCGCGCTCGCCGCCCCGCGCGCCGAGCTGTTTGCCCGCGAGCTGCTGCCGATCGGCACCGACGCGATCATGCTCTACATGCGCGATGGCGGGCGCGGTCCCGGCGCGTTGCGCGCGCGCGTGTTCGCGCCGCTGCATGGTGTCACCGAGGACCCCGCGACCGGCAGCGCCGGCGCCGCGCTTGCCGCCCTGCTCACCGATCTCGACCCCGCGGCGGAAGGCGAGTGGCGTTACGACATCATCCAGGGCGAAGAGATGGGCCGGCCCAGCCGGCTCGAGGCGGCGGTGCAGAAACGCAACGGAACCGTCACCGAGACGCGCATCGGTGGTGCCTGCGCGCCGGTGATGCGCGGCACGCTCACCCTGGACGGCTAGAGCGGCCGCCGATCTGCCTGAGCCGCGCAGGCTCAGACGGATTGGAGGTTGCCCTAGCGCGCGCGCTCCCAGCCGCGCGGGGTCTGCTGCCAGTAGGCGAGCATGTGCCCGCCCTGCTTCGCCGCAGCCCAGCGCGTGCGCGCCGCCGCCACCGCGGCCGGATCGGCGCCGTCGAACAGGTCAAACACGCGGGCGAAGGCTTCGAGCCGGACGCTCGTCGCGCCGTCGATCAGGAACAGGAAGCGCGCGCCGTTGGGCGCGCCGTCCGATCCCGGGTCGTCGGTCGTCAGCCAGATCGGCTGCAGGTCGGCATCGCCGGTGCGTGGCGAGCCGTGCGGCAGCCAGTCGGGCTCGGTGACCAGCCACAGCGCCGCGTCCAGCGCCTCGAGCCGTTCCTCGGAGCCGACGCGCACCACCGCTCGCTCGCCGGCCGCGAGCGTGCGCCCGAGTAGCTGCGGCAGCGCCTGGTCCGCTCCGGTGCGCGTGAGGTGGTAGAACCCGACCTCAGCCATCCGCCTCATACCTCGCGGCGAGCGTATCGAGCAGGCGCACGCCGAACCCGCTCGGTCCCGCCGCGTGGTCCTCGTCCGCCTCCTCATGTGCCTCGACGCCGGCGATGTCGAGATGCG
>JAJXSZ010000205.1 GCA_021784255.1 Pseudomonadota bacterium
TCGACACCGTCTACGGCATCAACCAGTGTCTGCGGGAGGGTGACATCCCCGATCACGATGTCCGCGCCCGGAGCGAGCCGGCGCGCCTTGTCGGCGCTGCGGATCAGAGCGCGCACGGCGTGGCCCCGTCGGAGAGCTTCCTCGACGACGAGCCTGCCGATGCTGCCGGTTGCGCCGACGGCAAGGATGGTGAAACGACGTTCGCTCACTGGCGCACCGGCAGCAGCGTCTTGATCGCGCGGTGCCCGTCCATGGCCTCGTAGCCCTCGGCGACGTCGTTGAGCCCGCGACAGGGCCACAGGTCCGAGCCGCGGATGCACGACGCCGACAGCCGGATGATGGCGTCGGTCGGATGGAGGATTTTTGGCGCGGGGACGGCCCCGCACCGTACGTCACCGGGACCATGGAGAACCGTGCCTGGCATTGTAGAAATTCCCTCTCGTTCAAGCCGGTTTTCGTCGGGCAGCGACCGTTTGCTGCCACCGTTGCCTGGCGCCACGGCGGGGGTGGGCGATGCGACCCGCCGAAACCTCGGGCAGGTGCGACGCATCGCCTATGTCGGCGCGAGGTCGCCGTAGAAGAACGATGCCGTCACGCCGCCATCCATGAGGAAATCGCTGCCGGTGATGAATGCGCCATCCGGCCCCATGAGCAGCGCTCCCACATGGCCAACTTCGTCGGGCGTGGCGGCGCGCCCGACCGGGCTGAGCTCGATCATCCGGCGATAGCCTTCCCCGCGCGGACCGGTCAGTTCGTCCCTGGCGAGCGGAGTGATGACGATGCCGGGGCTGATCGTATTGACCCTGGCGCCGCGCTTGCCCCAGCGAACCGCCTCCGCCTTGACGCGCAGGGCATTGCCACGCTTCGAAAGCTGATAGGCATGCAGCGAGTCCGTCACCCGATCGGACGCAAGCATCGGCAGCGCCAGCAGATCGTCGGCTGGTGTGGTGGCCAGTGCCGCATCCTGCGCGGCGGTCAACGCACCGAGGCGATGCCCCGACTGCGAGGCGATGACGACGGCCGAACCGCCAGGCGCGATCACCTTGCCGAATTCTTCCAGCACCAGAGCGGTGCCGTAGAGATCGACCTTCAGGATCGTCGCCGGCGACGCCTGGGAAGGCGATACGCCGGCGGCGTGGATGACGCCCGTGACGTCGCCGATCGCCGTCGCCGCCTCGACCAGCGCGTGGACCGACCCGCGCGACGACACATCGACGGTCGACGCGCTCACCTGGAAGCCGGCATCGCTCAGCACCCGCGCCGCTGCATCGGCAGTTTCCTTACGCAGGTCGGCCAGCAGGACGTGCCTGCCCGCGCTCACCCGCCGCGCGATCGCCTGGCCGATCGATCCTGCTCCGATCACGACAATGACGTTGCTCAACAGCCTCTCCTTCCGGGTCGACGCGCATGGGCCGGGCTTCGCCTGGCGCGCCGGCGAAAAGGCGCGCCGTAAACGCGGCCCAACTCCGGCATCCCTGCCCGCCCCCGACATATGCCGCTGACATTATGACGATTAGTCACTATAAACCGCATGTAGCCATATCTGGAATTCATCAATTGCGACGCGAAGAGCTGGCCGATCTCAACGCTTTCCTCACCGTCGCCGAGGCACAGAGCTTCACGCGCGCCGCCGCGAAGCTCGGCACGTCGCAGTCCTCCCTCAGCCACACCATCCGGCGGCTGGAAGCGAGGCTCGGGGTCCGTCTGCTGACGCGCACCACTCGAAGCGTCGCCCCGACCGAGGCCGGCGAGCGCCTGCTCGGCACATTGAGGCCGGCCTTGGACAGCATCGGTGCGGAATTGGCTTCGCTCGGCGAACTGCGCGAAAAGCCCGCCGGCACCATCAGGGTCACGACATCCGAACATGCGGCCCATGCGGTGCTGTGGCCGGCGCTCGAACGCCTGCTGCTCGACTATCCTGACATTCATGTCGAACTCAGCATCGACTCCAGCCTGACCGACATCGTCACCGAACGCTTCGATGCCGGTGTCCGGCTGGGCGAAGCCCTCGCCAAGGACATGATCGCGGTGCGCATCAGTCCCGACCTGCGCATGATCGTGGTCGCATCACCGGCTTATCTGAAGGGTCGGCCGCTTCCGCGCACCCCGCATGATCTGGCCGAGCATCAGTGCATCAACCTGCGCTTCCTGAGCGGCGGCGGCCTCTACGCCTGGGAGCTGCAAAGGGACGGGCGCGAGGTGAGGGTCCGGGTCGACGGCCAGATCACCTGCAACAACGTAAGCATGATCGTCCGCGCGGCGGTTTCCGGCTTCGGGCTCGCCTACGTCATGGAGGACCATGTCCGGGAGCATCTGGCGAGCGGGCGCCTGGTCCAGCTACTCGACGAATGGTGCCCGTCCTTCCCCGGCTATCATCTCTACTATCCGAGCCGCCGTGAGCCGTCGGCCGCGTTTTCGCTGCTCGTGGACGCGCTTCGGTTCCGCGATTGACTGGCTGCGACCAATGCGGCCACGGCGACGAGGCCCGGGTCCGCGCCGATGGGTTCGAGGGAGGCTGGCGTCAGCCGGCCCGGCCCAGACGGAGCGGAGATGGCTCTAGAGCTTCCAGTGTGGCGATTTCGGCGCGCGCGGGCTGCCCAGGGTGATCGCGAGCCCGCCCAGCACCATGCCGAAGGCCGCGGGCAGCAGCCAGACCGGGCGCATCAGCACCGGCAGCACCAGCCAGGTCCAGACCCAGACGGGCGCATCGCCGCGCACGACGCGCGAGAGCGCCAGCAGGGTGTGGCCGTCCAGCATCGCCACCAGCTCGCCCAGGCTGGTCAGCGGCGGCAGCATCGTCGCCAGCGCGAAGGCGCCGATCAGCGCCGTGCTGGCCAGCACCGCCAGGACCCGCACCAGGATCCGCTTGCCGCGGCCGCGCCCGGCGCCACCGGGGCCAGCCCCGCCCAGCCCCGCACCACCACGCCCTGCCCTGCCACCACGCCCTGCCCTGCCGCGCCTCGCCTGCACCCGCTCCCCTTCCGCCTCGCCCCTATCGGTACAGCACCGTCGGTCGGACGCCCTGTTTTATCATGTCCGCGTAGAGCGGCGCCACGAACTCGCCATAGCCGTTGTAGATCTGCGTCGGAACCATCTCGGTGGTGCCGATCAGCCGCTCGCGCGCCTGGCTCCAGCGCGGGTGCGGCACCGCCGGGTTGACGTTGGCCCAGAACCCGTACTCGCTGGACTGCAGTTGCTGCCAGAACGTCTTCGGCTGGCGGTCGGTGAAGGTGACGCGCACGATCGATTTCGCCGACTTGAAGCCGTATTTCCACGGCACCGCCAGCCGGATCGCGGCCCCGTCCTGCGGTGGCAGCACATGGCCGTACATGCCCACCGCCAGGAAGGCGAGGTCGTTCGTCGCCTCGGCCAGGGTCAGCCCCTCGGTGTAGGGCCAGGGATAGAACCCCGCGCTCAGCCCCGGCATCACCTTGCGATCCTCGAGCGAGGTGAAGACGATGTATTTCGCCGCCGCCGTCGGCTGCGCCAGCGCCACCAGCCGCGCCAGCGCGAAGCCGGTCCACGGCACCGTCATCGCCCAGGCCTCGACGCAGCGGTGACGATAGAGCCGCTCCTCCAGCCCCACGCGCTTGATCAGGTCCTCGAGCCCGATGGTGAACGGCTTCGCCACCAGCCCGTCGACGACGATGTTCCAGGGCGTGACCGGCAGGCGCTGCGCCTGCTGCCAGACATCCTTGCTGTCGTTGAACTCGTAAAAATTGTTGTAGGTCGTCGCCGCCTGCTCCGGCGTCAGCGCCCGCCCGGGCTGGTAGCGCTTGTCGAGCGGCGCGGGCATCGGCGCGAGTTTGCGCATCGCCACCTTGGGGGAAGCGAACAGCCACCCCGCCGCCGCCGGCCGCGCCGCGGCGATGCCGCCCGCGGCCACCGCGCCGCCGATCAGGGCACGGCGGGCGAAAAACAGGCGTTCGGGCGTCGCCCCGGCCTCGGCGATCTCCCAGCCCCGCTTGCGCTTGACGAACATGGTCGTGACCCTCCGCGACATACAATGAACCCTACGCGACAGGCGGCGACGCGGATGCCAGTCTGCGCCGCGCGCCGCGATGCCGCAACCAGACGACGCGCCACCCGCCGCGGCGGCGGCACATGGACATCCGCCCGCCCGTCTGGAACATTCCGCGCCGCCCGCCGTTACATCGCTGCCGCAAGAGGATAACGCCCCATGCATCTCGCCCGCTTCCCCCGCATCAAGCTCTGCCACGCGCCCACGGCACTCGAGTTCATGCCCAACCTGACGCGCCATCTCGACGCCGGTCCGCACGGCTCGCCGCAGCTCTGGATCAAGCGCGACGACTGCACCGGCGTCGCCACCGGCGGCAACAAGAACCGCAAGCTCGAGTTCCTCATGGGTGAGGCGCAGGCGCTGGGCGCGGACTACATCGTCACCCAGGGCGCCGTGCAGTCGAACCACGTCCGCCAGACCGCCGCCGTCGCGCGCAAGCTCGGCTTCGGCTGCACCGCCGTGCTCGAGCACCGCGTCCCGACCAACGACCCCGACTACCTGCTCGGCGGCAACGTGCTGCTCGACACCCTCATGGGGATCGACATCGAGTACCGCCCCGCCGACGCCAACATGCAGGCGGCGATCGAGGAAGTCGGCGAGCGCCTGAAGGCGCAGGGCCGCAAGCCCTACCTGATCTCGGGCGGCGGCTCGAACCCGACCGGCGCGCTCGGCTACGTCAACGTCGCCATGGAATTGCTGAGCCAGGCCAACGAGATCGGCCTCAGGATCGACCGCGTGGTGCACGCCACCGGCTCCGCCGGCACCCAGGCCGGGCTGGTCGCCGGGATGGCGGCGATGAATGCCGGCGTCGGCGTGCTCGGCATCGGCGTGCGCAACCCGAAGCCGTTGCAGGAAGCCAACGTCCGCAAGCTCACCGAGGCGACGCTGGCCAAGCTCGGCGTCACCGCCCCGCTCGCCGCCGACGCCGTGGCATGCAACTGCGACTACGTCGGCGCCGGCTACGGCATCCCGACCCCGGGCATGGTCGAGGCGGTGACGATGCTGGCCCGCCACGAGGGCATCTTCCTCGACCCGGTCTATTCCGGCAAAGGCATGGCCGGCCTCATCGACCTGATCCGCAAGGGCGCGTTCCGGCGCGACGAGAACGTGGTGTTCCTGCACACCGGCGGCGCGGTCGGCCTGTTCGCCTACCGCCAGGCGTTCTCCGCTGCCGCCTGACACCGACCCGGCCGCGGACGGCATGGCGGCGGACGTCCTGGCCGACCTCGCCCGCCATGTCGACCGTGCCTTCTACCGCTATCTCTATCCCGATATCGCCGCCGCCCGGCTCGACCCGGTGGCGCACTGGCACCAGCATGGCTGGGCCGAGCGCCGCCGCCCCAATGTCTGGTTCGACACCGGCTTCTATCTCGACGAATACGCTGATATCGCCGATGCCCGGATCGATCCGCTCCTGCACTATATCCGCAACGGCCGCGGCGAAGGCCGGCGCGCGC
>JAJXSZ010000206.1 GCA_021784255.1 Pseudomonadota bacterium
GTTCGAGTGAAACCCGGCGATGGCGAATTCGTCGCCCAGCGCGCCGATGGCCCACGACAGCAGGGCAACGGCGGCGCGACTCACTTCGAGAACGGTTGCGTCCGCGCCCGGCACCACGTCGTTGACGGACTGCGACAGATCGATCAACAGCAGAACGGCGATGTCGCGCCCATCGGTATGCGTGCGCATGTGGATGCGCGGGTCGGGCCGCGCACCGGCGCGCAGGTCAATGAGGGCGCGCAGCGCGACGTCGAGGTCGAGTTCGGTGCCGTCCTCCTGGTACCGCAGGCGGGTGCGGTCCTGCGGCTTGAGCAGATCGAGCAGGCGCTTGAGATGGCGCGCGATCGGCGCATGGCGCCGCAGCAAGGAATCGATGGCCGACGCATCGCCCGCCGGCTGCAGCGTATCGTAGACACTCACCCAGTCCGGGCGATAGGCGCCCGCCGCTTCGTCCCATTCCGGATAGTGCCGCGGCGGCAGGGACTCCCCTTCCACCACCACGGTTCTCGGTTCGTCGAAGGAATCCTCCTCGTCTCCGGACTCGATATACGTCCACAGCAGGCGATTGTCGTCGCGATAGGGGACGACGGTGTTCACGAAACGCACCCGCGCCTGCTGATCGTCGGGACGGCGCGTGCGCGCCGCCCATTCCAGCGCCATCGCCGCCATTTCCCGGGTCGACGACTCCCCTGTCTGCAAGGCGGCGCGGAACCGGTCGCGAAACGCGCACAGCACCGGATCCCGGTACGGATGGGCATCGTCGATCAACGCACGCGACAGACAGGCAAGGCGATGCCGCAGGCAGGACTCCTGCGTCGGATCGCACTCGTCTTCGCCCGGAACCGGGTGCAGCTCCAGAAATGCGCGGCGCAGCCCCGGCAAGCGGCGCAGGGTCAGGAAATCGACGCGGCAGTCCTCGAAACATTCCACCGCCAGGCGCTGCATCGGGCTGAGGTTGTCGGCGACCAGCGTCCGGCTCCAGCGCCGGTGCGCGGCAAGGTGCGCCACCATGGCGCGATAGTGCTCGATTGCGGTCAGGCGGACCGGCGCCTGGGCTGCGCCCTTGCCGGATGCGGCCGCGGCCCGCAGCGCCCGATCGTGCACGTTGCGGCCCTGTGGCGGACCGCGCCAGTCGTCGAGCACCTCGGGCAGGCGCAGTCCGTCCGGCCGGCCGTACGGCTGCGTGATCGCCGCCGGTCCGTGGGCGCCGACCGCATAGGGAACCAGCGCAACCGCGTCATCCCAAAGGCCGCGCAAGGTCAACGCGAGGCGCCGCTCCACATCCACGAGCAGCGTGCCGTGGCGCTCGCGCTGCAGCAGCGCGCGGCTGTCGGGCGTCGCGAGCGCGAAGAAGTCGATCTGCCGTTGCGGATGGCGGCCATGCAGGCGGATGCCTTCGTCGACCCATCGGCGCAAACCCTCGACCGGCACGAGTTCCAGCAGGGTGGGAGCCTTGCCCAGGAACGTGGGCAGGCCGGGACTGGGCCCGGTGACATGGTGACCGTGAATCGAGACGCTGGTGCGCTGCATCAGGTCGACGACCAGCGCGAGGTAATCCGCCAGCAGTTCGCCCGAAGGAAGCCGACGCGCCACGGCACCGAGCGTCTGCAGCAGCGCCGCGATCGCCCGCCCGTTGGGAGATTTCTGGAATGCCTGGATGGCGCGATCGAGCGGGCCGATCGCCGCCTCGCCTGCGAGGGCGGCGACCGTGGGCCAGGCTTCGAGAAAAGTGAGTACCGGCTCGACGCCGCGCCCGAGCCTGCCGAGGCGACCCGCCTGCGTGAGGTAGGCCTCCAGCCCGAGCGGGCTCAACTTGCGGATTGCCGCGTCGACGCAATCGTCGAACACATCGTCGATTGCATCGAATCGACAGTCGAGGCGATCACGGAGATCCTGGTGGCGCAGCCGTTTGCGCAGGGTCGCCGGGGGAGAAGAGGCGCTCATGGCGCCGATCAAGCCAGAATTGCGGTGATGCTGTGCTCCAGCGTCTCGCGGATGTCGGCGTCGTCGGTGAGCGGACGCACCATCGCCATGCGACAGGACTCGGCCAGGGTCATGCCCTGGGCGACGAGATTGCCGGCATAGACCAGCAGGCGGGTGGAAATGCCCTCATCGAGTCCGTGCCGCTTCAACCGCCGCGCCGCGGCAGCGACCTGGACCAGGCCGCGGGCCTGCGCGGGGTCGAGGCCGGTTTCGCGGGCGACGATGCCGGTCTCCAGATCTTCCGACGGATAGTCGAAGTCGAAGGCGACGAAGCGCTGGCGGGTCGAGGTCTTGAGGTCCTTCATGACGCTCTGGTATCCCGGGTTGTACGAGATGACCAGTTGGAAATCCGGGTGCGCGCGCACCAGCTCGCCCTTCTTGTCCAGGGGCAGGGTGCGGCGATAGTCCGTGAGGGGATGAATCACGACCGTCGTATCCTGGCGGGCTTCGACCACCTCATCGAGGTAGCAGATGGCGCCGTGGCGCGCGGCAAGCGTGAGGGGGCCGTCGGTCCAGCGGGTTCCGCCCGGCTCGAGCAGGAACCGCCCGACGAGGTCGGCGGCCGTCATGTCCTCGTTGCAGGCCACGGTGACCAGCGGGCGGCCGAGTTTCCACGCCATGTGTTCGACGAAGCGCGACTTGCCGCAGCCCGTCGGCCCCTTGACCATCACCGGCAGTCGCGCACGGTACGCGGCCTCGAACTGGGCGACCTCATGGCCTTGCGGTGCGTAATAGGGCTCGGCGCCGATGCGCCAATCGTCGAGCTGATTCATTGCAATCCGACATCCGGTTTGAAACCCCGCCCCTCAGGGCGGTAGGGGCCGAACCCGGCATGCGCCGGGGCGCGGCGTTTCCACGCTGCGGACCAAAAGAAATACGGCCGCGGAAGCGGCCGTATTTCTCGAGCGCGCCTTAGCGATGCGCGCCCGCCAGCTTGTCCCGCCATCCCGGGAACAGCTTGTCCGCATCGTTCGGGAACGAGTCGAACGCGCGCGCGAACTCGCGGTGATCCTTGGCCCATTGGATCGGATCGGCCTTGGCCTTCCAGCAATCGTAGGCCTGACGCAGCGACATGGCGCCGGCCGCAGGCGAGTCAATGTGGCCATAGGAGCCGCCGCCGGCCGTGTTGATGACGTTGCCGTGGCCCAGGTTTTCGAAGAAACCCGGCAGGCGCAGCGCGTTCATGCCGCCCGAGATGATCGGCGTCGTCGGCTTCATGCCGTACCACTCCTGGTGATAGGCCGGGCCGGTGAAGCTGTCACGCTCGATGATGTAGGCGATGGCGCGGTCGTCCTTCTCGCCTTCCATCTTGCCGTAGCCCATCGTGCCGACGTGGATGCCTGAAGCGCCCTGCAGGCGGCTCATCTTGGCGAGGACATAGGCGGTGTAGCCGCGCCTCGCGGAGGGTGAGGTCACGGCGCCATGGCCGGCGCGGTGATAGTGCAGATACTGGTTCGGGAAACTGCGCCGCGCCGTGGTGATCATGCCCGGGCCGCCGACGTAACCGTCGACCAGGAAGGCCACCTTGTCGGCGTCCGGCCCGAAGGCGCGCAGGATGAACTCGCCGCGGGCGATCATTTCGTGGTGGTCGTCGGCCGTGATGTTGGCGGAGAAGATCTTGGCCTCGCCCGTCTTGTCCATCGCGCGCTTCATCGCGTCGTAGACCAGCGGAATCGTCCTGGCCAGCGGCGAGAACACCTGGTTGCCCTGGGGTTCGTCGTTCTTGATGAAGTCGCCGCCCAGCCAGAACTGGTAGGCCGCTTCGGCAAAGGGCTCGGGCCGCAGGCCGAGCTTCGGCTTGATGATCGTTCCCGAGATGTAGCCGCCGTCCTGGACCGGGCGGCCGAGGATGCGCCACAGATCGGAGATGTCCTTGCTCGGGCCGTCGAACAGCTGGATCCCGCGCGGCGGCATGAAGAAGTCGTACATCTTCGCGTACGCGATGTCGCCCATGCCCTGGTTGTTGCCGATGGTCAACGTCAGGAAGGACACCAGCATCATCCGGCCGTCGATGATGTTGCGATCGAAGAGGTCCAGCGGATACGCGATCCGCATCTCTTCGGCCGCCTCGTCGATGAAATAGACGAGTGCATCGACGCCCTTGGTGAAATCGTCCGTCGTCGAGACCTCGACGTTCGTCCCGGTGGACGACTCGGCGGCAAAGTGCGCGGCGGCCTCGAGAAAGCCGACGCCCGCCTTCGGCTTCATCTTGTACGCGACGAGAATGTGCTTGCCGCCGCGAACCAGATCGTCTTCCCGCAGGCTCAGATCGGCATAACGATTGGACTGGTCCATCGATACTCCTGATTTGTTGATATGAAAAAAGGCTGATTTTACTACAAGGACAAATATCACGAACCGTCCATAAACCGAGGTTTATGAACGACATCGCGACCGATCACGGGCTGGATGCCGCCCAATACCATCACGCCGTGATATATTCCGCAGGCTCCGCGTCTGCAGAAGCATGTGACTCGCTTGATCAACTGGCACCGTTACTCCAAAAAGCTACCGGCCTCGCAATTCCTCCTCCTGAACGCGGCCTTGGGAATCGGGCACGTCGTCGTGGTACTGGGTGCCGGCGCCTTCCTGCCCATCCTGCCGAACGTCGCGGCGAGCCTGGGCCGGGGCATGCCGTATGCGGTATGGGGACAGAGCGACTACGTGGCCGCGATGGCGGCGGCGTTCCTGATCGCGCGGCCGCTCATGCGCCGCTACGGCGCCCGACACACCGCGCTGGGGGCCTACGTGCTGTTTGCGGCGGCCGGCCTTGCGGTCATCGCATCCCTGTCGGTCTACCCCCTGTTCACGGCGGCGCGCACCGTGCAGGGATTTGCCGCCGGCGCGAGCATCGCCCCGTCGCTCGCGCTCCTGCTCGAACAATACAAATCACACCACCACCGCACCGCCACCTCGCTCTGGACGCTCGCGACCTTCATGCCCTTTTCGGTCGGACCGGCCTTGGGCGGCTATTTCGGCTATGTGCTGGGCGACTGGCGCCTGATGTTCGCGGCGTTTTCCGCGGTGATGCTGGTGGTCGCGGGCGTCATCTGGGCGCTGACCGGCAACTCGACGCGCGATCCGGATGCGCCGCTCGGCCGGTTTTTCGGGTTGTTCGCGATCTTTTCGGCGGCGGTGCTGGCGATTCAGGAGCTCTACAACGTCGCCATCCTGAGCGACATGACCACCCACACGCTGTCGTCCTGGTGGATCGTGCTCGCGTTCCTGCTGCTCGCATGGCTCTTCTGGATCGCCAATGGGGAAAGCGAGACCCCGCTGATCCGCTTCTCCCTCTTCCGCCACCGCAACTACGCGTTCGGACTCGCGATGCTTTGCATTGCGTTCACCGGCATCCAGGGTTCCCTGGTGCAGTACGTCCTGCGCATCCAGAGCATCGAAGGCTATACCGCCTGGCACGCCGGCCTGCTGTTCCTGCCGATCTTCGTCTTTTCCAAGCCGATGAGCCTGCGCGCCCACCACTGGATCCACCACGGC
>JAJXSZ010000207.1 GCA_021784255.1 Pseudomonadota bacterium
GCCGCGCTCGACCGGCCCGACGGCGCCACCGTGGTCGATGGCCACGGCGCGGTGCTGTGCCCGGGCCTCGTCGACATGCGCGTGCAGCTCGGCGAGCCCGGCTACGAATACCGCGAGACCATCGCCTCCGCCGCCGCCGCCGCCGCCGCCGGCGGCATCACCACGCTCGCCTGCCTGCCCGACAGCCGCCCCGCGCTCGACGACCCGGCGCTGGTGCGCCTGTTGCGCGCCCGCGGCGAGGAAACCGGCTCGCTCTCCATCCTGCCCTATGGCGCGCTCACCCGCGGCTGCGAGGGCCAGGACCTGGCGGAACTCGGCCTGCTGCGCGAGGCCGGCGCCGTCGGCTTCACCGACGGCACGCGCACCATCGCCTCCGCCCGCCTGATGCGCCGCGCGCTCGCCTATGCCAGCGGCTTCGGCGCGCCCATCGTGCAGCACCCGGAAGACCCCACACTCGCCGAGGGCGGCACCGCGACCGAGGGCGAGCTCGCGACGCGCCTCGGCCTGCCCGCCATCCCCGCTGCCGCCGAGGCGATCCTGGTCGCGCGCGACATCCGCCTCGCCGAGCTGACCGGCGGCGCGGTCCATTTCGCGCATGTCTCGACCGGGGAAGCGCTCGGCCTGATCCGCGCCGCCAAGGACAAGGGGCTCGCCATCACCTGCGACACCGCGCCGCCCTATTTCGACCTCAACGAGACGGCGATCGGCGCGTTCCGCAGCTTCGCCCGGCTGTCGCCGCCGCTGCGCGCCGAAGCCGATCGCGCCGCCGTCGCCGCGGCGCTGGCCGACGGCACGATCGATGCCATCGCCTCCGACCACCAGCCGCGCGACGCCGACGACAAGCGCCTGCCCTTCGCCCAGGCCGCCGCCGGCGGCACCGGGCTCGCCACCCTGCTCGCGGTCACCCTGGCGCAGGTGCATGGCGGCGCGCTGCCGCTGGCCCGCGCCATCGCCCTGCTGACGCTGCTTCCGGCCCGCCTGCTCGGCTGCGAGGGCGGAACGCTGCGCCGGGGCGCGCCGGCCGATCTCTGCCTGTTCGACCCCGAGCGCGCCTGGCATGTCGAATCCGGCCGGCTCCCCGGCAAGGCGCAGAACACGCCGTTCGACGGCCGCGGGCTCGAAGGCCGCGTCCTCGCCACCTGGAAAGCGGGGCGGCAGGTCTTCGCCGCATGACTGCCGGCAGCGTCATCGCGCCGCTCCTGACCGGCTACGCGCTCGGCTCGGTGCCGTTCGGCCTGCTGCTCACGCGCCTCGGCGGCGCCGGTGACCTGCGGCACATCGGCTCGGGCAGCATCGGCGCCACCAACGTGCTGCGCACCGGCCGCAAGGGCCTCGCCGCCGCCACCCTCGTGCTCGACCTCGCCAAGGGCGCGGCCGCCGTGCTGCTGGCGCGCCAGCTCACGGGCGAGCCCCAGGCCGCCGCGACGGGCGCGCTGCTCGGCGGCCTCGGCGCCGTGCTCGGCCATATGTTTCCGGTCTGGCTGAAATTCCGCGGCGGCAAAGGGGTCGCGACCGGCTTCGGCGTGCTGCTCGCGGCAATGCCGCTGGTCGGTGCCATCGCCGCCCTGGTCTGGCTCGGCGTCGCCGCGGCCGTGCGCATCTCCTCGGCCAGCGCACTTGCCGCCGCGGCGGCGACCCCGATCGTGGCCTGGCTGCTCGGCCGGCCGCCGCAGGCGGTCGCCGCCGTGCTCGCCATCGCCGTGCTGGTGGTCATCCGCCACCACGCCAACATCGCGCGTCTGCTCGCGGGGACCGAACCGCGGATCGGCCGCGGCGCGTGAGTCTCTGGCGCCGCCCCCCGGCCACGCGAGCCACACCGGAGCTGGTCGACGCGCTGCGCCTGGCGCGCACCGAGGGCGTCGGCCCGATCGCCTGGCGCCGCCTGCGCGCGCGCTTCGGCACCGCCGCCGCCGCCCTCGCCGAACTTCCCCGCCTCGCCCGCGCCGGCGGCCGCGATGGCGCGCCGCGCACGCCGACCGCGGCCGAGGCGGAGGGCGAGATCGCCGCCCTCGACCGCCTCGGCGGGCGCTTCCTGGTCCTCGGCGAGCCGGACTACCCGGCCCTCCTCGCCACCACCGACGACGCCCCGCCGCTGCTCGCCTGCCTCGGCGAGCCGGAGGTGCTGCAACGCCGGGCGGTCGCCATCGTCGGCAGCCGCAACGCCTCCGCCAATGGCCAGCGCATCGCCGAGCTGCTCGCCGCCGGGCTGGCGCAGGCCGGCATCGTCGTGGTCTCCGGCCTCGCGCGCGGCATCGACACGGCGGCGCATGCCGGCGCCCTCGCGCACGGGCGCACCGTCGCCTGCGTCGCCGGCGGGCTCGACCTGCCCTACCCGCCGGAAAACGAAGCGCTGCAGGCGCGCATCGCGCAGGGCGGCGCGGTCCTGGCCGAGGCGCCGCTCGGCACCGCGCCGCTCGGCCGCGCCTTCCCCCGCCGCAACCGCATCATCGCCGGCCTCGCCCTCGGCACCGTGGTGGTGGAGGCGGCGCCGCGCTCGGGCAGCCTGCTCACCGCCCGCATGGCCCTCGACGCCGGGCGCGAGGTCTTCGCCGTGCCCGGCTCGCCGCTCGACCCGCGCGCGCGCGGCACCAACAACCTGCTGCGCGAGGGCGCGCATCTGACCGAGACCGCCGAGGACGTGCTGCGCGAGCTGCCGCGCGAGGCCGCGCCCGGCACCGCCGCGACGCCCTGGCCCGGCCTCGACGAACCGGCACCGGCCTGGGAAGACTCGGCGCTCCACCTGAAGATAAAATCGCAACTCCTTGAATTGCTGTCGCCTTCACCAACACCTGTTGACGACCTCATCCGCCGGTGCCAGTGCTCGGCCGCGGCGGTCAGGGCCACCCTGCTGGAATTGGAGGTCGCCGGCCGCGTCGAATCGCTGCCGGGAAACCGCGTGGCCCTCATTGCAAAAGACTTCTGAAGGACCCAACGCGGCCAGCCCATGACCGACGTCGTCGTCGTCGAATCCCCCGCCAAGGCCAAGACGATCAACAAGTATCTCGGCACCGGCTACACGGTGCTGGCGAGCTTTGGCCATGTCCGCGACCTGCCGGCCAAGGACGGCTCGGTCCGCCCGGACCAGGACTTCGCCATGGACTGGGAAGCCGACGACCGTGGCGAGCGCCAGGTCGCCGCCATCGCCAAGGCGATGAAGGGCGCCTCGACGCTCTACCTCGCCACCGACCCGGACCGCGAAGGCGAGGCGATCTCCTGGCACGTCCGCGACATGCTCGCGAAGCGCCACGCGCTGGCCGGCAAGGCGGTGCGCCGCGTCACCTTCAACGAGATCACCCGCACCGCCGTCACCTCGGCCATGGCGCATCCGCGCGAGCTCGACCAGCCGCTGATCGAGGCCTATCTCGCCCGCCGCGCGCTCGACTACCTCGTCGGCTTCACCCTCTCGCCGGTGCTGTGGCGCAAGCTGCCCGGCAGCCGCAGCGCCGGGCGCGTGCAGTCGGTGGCGCTGCGCCTGATCTGCGAGCGCGAGGCCGAGATCGAGGCCTTCGTCGCGCGAGAGTACTGGAGCGTCGAGGCCGGCTTCAGCACCCCTGCCGGCGCGCCGTTCACCGCCCGGCTGACGCATCTGGACGGCCGCAAGCTCGACCAGTTCGACCTCGGGGACGCCGCCTCCGCCGAGGCCGCGCGCCAGGCCGTTCTGGCCGGGCGGTTCGCGGTCGCCGAGGTCGAGCGCAAGCGCACCCGGCGCAACCCGCCGCCGCCCTTCACCACCTCGACGCTGCAGCAGGAGGCGTCGCGCAAGCTCGGCCTCGGCGCCCAGGCGACGATGCGCCTCGCCCAGCAGCTCTACGAGGGTGTTGACATCGGCGGCGAGACGGTCGGCCTCATCACCTACATGCGCACCGACGGCGTCCAGATGGCGCGCGAGGCGATCGGCGCCATCCGCGAGCATATCGGCGGCCGCTTCGGGCAAGCCTACCTGCCGGGCGCCGCGCGCGAATACAGCACGCGCGCCAAGAACGCGCAGGAAGCGCACGAGGCGATCCGCCCCACCGATGTCGAGCGCACGCCGGATTCCGTCGCCCGCCACCTCAAGCCCGAACAGCTTCGCCTCTACGAGCTGGTCTGGAAGCGCGCCGTCGCCTCGCAGATGCAATCCGCCGAGATCGACCAGGTCGCGGTGGACGTCGCCGCCCCGGCGGCACCGCGCAGGCCGGTGCTGCGCGCGAACGGCTCGACCATCGCCTTCGACGGCTTCCTGCGGCTTTACCGCGAGGACGAGGACGAGGAACCCGCCGAAAAGCAGCCGGGCGCCGAGGCTGAAGGCGAACGGGTGCTGCCGCCGATGGACAAGGGCAACCCACTCGGCCTCGGCCAGGTGCTCGCCGAGCAGCACTTCACCCAGCCCCCGCCCCGCTACTCCGAGGCGAGCCTGGTCAAGCGCCTCGAGGAGCTGGGCATCGGCCGGCCCTCCACCTACGCCTCGATCCTGTCGGTGCTGCAGGACCGCAGCTATGTCCGTCTCGAACGCCGCCGCTTCATCCCCGAGGACCGGGGCCGGCTGGTCACCGCCTTCCTGACCAGCTTCTTCCGCCGCTACGTCGATACCGGCTTCACCGCCTCGCTCGAGGACCAGCTCGACGAGATCTCCGGCGGGCGCGCCGACTGGCGCCAGGTCATGGCCGCGTTCTGGGCCCACTTCTCGAAGGCGGTCGAGGAGACCCGCGACCTCACGATCTCCGACGTGATCAGCGCGCTCGACGCCGATCTCGGGCCGCATTTCTTTCCCGCCCGCGCCGACGGCACGGACCCGCGGCTGTGCCCCTCCTGCGGCAAGGGCCGGCTCGGGCTCAAGCTCGGCCGGCTCGGCGCCTTCATCGGCTGCTCCAGCTATCCCGCCTGCCAGTACACCCGCCCACTGGCGGTGCTGAACGGCGAGGGCAACGGCGCGACCCTGAAGGAAGGCGCACGCGAGCTCGGCCACGACCCGGCGAGCGGCGAGGCGATCACCGTCCGCCGCGGCCCCTACGGGCTCTATGTGCAGGCGGGCGAGGCCACCGAGGGCGCCAAGGCCAAACCGCGCCGCGCCAGCCTGCCGCGCGGCATGGACGGCGACGCCATCACCCTGGAGCAGGCGCTGGGGCTGCTGTCGCTGCCGCGCGAGATCGGTGCGCATCCCGAAACGAAACAGGCGATCACCGCCGGCATCGGCCGGTTCGGCCCCTATGTGCGCATGGGCAGCATCTATGCCTCGCTCGACCGCGACGACGACGTGCTGGCACTCGGCCTCAACCGTGCCGTGGACCTGCTGGCGAAGAAGCTCGCCGGCGTGCGCAGCCTCGGCGCGCATCCCGCCGACGCCGCCGAGGTGACGCTGCGCAAGGGCCGCTTCGGTCCCTATGCGCGCCACCACGACATCGTCGCCAACCTGCCGCGCGGGGTAGCGATGG
>JAJXSZ010000208.1 GCA_021784255.1 Pseudomonadota bacterium
GCCGTGCTGTAGGAGAACGACGCGGCGGCGCTGCGGCGGCTGGCCGCGGCGCGGGCGGCCTCGGTGGTCGCGGTGACCGGGTTCGGGGAGGCGGCGGACAGCGGTCCGGCGGTCCAGGTCGCGGCCCTGCGGCTGGCCTGGGCACGGGCCGGGGCGATCGCGGCGGAGCTGCGCCGCGACGGCGTGCCGGGCACGGCGATCACCGTCACCGCGTTCGCGCCGGGCGGCGGCGGGGTGGCGCGGCTGCTGCCCGCCGGTTGACGCCCGGCCCGCGAAACGCCACGAGGCGCGTAGCGCACGGGATCTGACGATGGTCGAAGAGTTTCACCGCATCCGCCGACTGCCGCCCTACGTCTTCGCCGAGGTGAACGCGGCCAAGGCGGCCGCACGCACGGCCGGCGAGGACATCATCGATCTCGGCATGGGCAACCCCGACAGCCCGACGCCGCCACATATCGTCGCCAAGCTGGTCGAGACGGTGCAGGACCCGCGCAGCCACCGCTACTCCACGTCCAAGGGCATCCCGGGGCTGCGGCGGGCGCTCGCGGGGTATTACGCGCGGCGATTCGGGGTGGCGCTCGACCCGGAGACCGAGGTGGTGGCGACGCTCGGCTCCAAGGAGGGGCTGGCCAATCTCGCGGCGGCGATCACCTCGCCGGGCGACACCATTCTGGTGCCGAACCCTTCCTATCCGATCCATCAGTTCGGCTTCATCATCGCCGGCGCCTCGGTGCGCAGCATCCCGGCCGAGCCGGGCGAGGAGATGCTGGCGGCACTGGACCGGGCGGTGCGCCACTCGGTGCCGAAGCCGACGGCGCTGATCGTGAACTTTCCCTCCAATCCCACGGCGATGCTGGCTGATCTCGACTTCTACCGCGAGGTGGTGGGGTTCGCGCGCCGCCACGGGATCTGGATCATGTCCGATCTCGCCTATGCGGAGATCTATTTCGGCGACCGGCCGCCACCGTCGCTGCTGCAGGTGGAGGGGGCGAAGGACATCGCCGTCGAGTTCACCTCGCTCTCCAAGACCTATTCGATGCCGGGCTGGCGGATGGGGTTCGCGGCCGGGAATCGCGAGCTGATCCGGGCGCTGACGCGGATGAAGTCCTATCTCGACTACGGCGCGTTCACGCCGATCCAGGTGGCGGCCACGGCGGCGCTGAACGGGCCGCAGGAATGCGTCGATACGATGCGGCAATTGTATCGCGAGCGGCGCGACGTGCTGATCCCCGGCCTCGCGGCGGCGGGATGGGAGATGCCCAACCCCGAGGGCTCGATGTTCGCCTGGGCGCCGATCCCGCCGCGCTATGCGCCTCTCGGCAGTGTCGGCTTCAGCAAGCTGCTGCTGGCGCGGGCCAAGGTGGCGGTCGCCCCCGGCATTGGCTTCGGCGAGCATGGCGACGGGCATGTGCGCATCGCGCTGGTGGAGAACACGCAGCGGCTGCGCCAGGCGGTGCGCAATATCCGCGGCTTCCTGCAGGGCCGCGAGAACGCGCCGCCGCCGGACGACGAAACGAAATCGGTGTCGGCATGAGTGACGCGGGAAATGGCGCCTTGCGGGTAGGACTCGCGGGGCTCGGCACGGTGGGCGGCGGGGTCGTTTCGCTGCTCGCGGCGAACGCCGACATCGTCGCGGCACGCGCGGGCCGGCGCATCGAGGTGGTGGCGGTCGCGGCGCGCGACCGCGGGCGCGACCGCGGCCTGAAGCTCGGCCCGGCCGCCTGGTTCACCGACGCGGCGGCGATGGCGACGGATGCGGGCGTCGATGTCGTGGTCGAGGCGATCGGCGGCGCGGAGGGCGCTGCAAGGCGCCTGGTCGAGGCCGCCCTCGCCGCCGGCAAGCCGGTGGTGACGGCGAACAAGGCCCTGCTCGCGGTGCATGGCGCCGCCCTGGCGCGCGCGGCGGAAGCGCATGGCACGCCACTCGCCTTCGAGGCGGCGGTGGGCGGCGGCATCCCGGTGATCAAGGCGCTGCGCGAGGGGCTGGCTGGCAACCGCATCACCTCGGTCGCGGGTATCCTGAACGGCACCTGCAACCATATCCTGACGACGATGCGCAGCGACCGGCGCGACTTCGCGGACGTGCTGGCCGAGGCACAGGCGCTGGGCTACGCCGAGGCAGACCCGGCGATGGACGTCGATGGCATCGATGCGGCGCACAAGCTGGCGATCCTGGCGGCGATAGCGTTCGGCCGGCCGGTGGCGTTCGAGGATGTCCATGTCGAGGGCATTCGCGGCATCTCGATGCTCGATATCGGCTTCGCCGAAGAACTCGGCTACCGGATCAAGCTGCTGGGTATCGCGCGGCGCGAGGGGCGCGGCATCTCGACGCGGGTGCATCCCTGCATGCTGCCAGCCGCGGCGCCGCTGGCACGCGTCGATGGCGTGTTCAATGCGGTCGTCGCGGTGGGCGACCATGTCGGGCGGGTGATGCTCGAGGGGCGCGGCGCGGGCGCCGGGCCGACGGCCTCGGCGGTGGTCGCCGACCTGATCGACATCGCGCGCGGGCGCGCGGCACCGGTCTGGGGCGCGGGCTCGGGCGACCTTTCGAACGCGCCCTCCATGCCGGTATCGGAACATGTCGGCCCCGCCTATCTGCGGCTGCTGGTGGTGGACCAGCCAGGCGTGATCGCCGATGTCGCGGCGATCCTGCGCGACGAGGGGGTCTCGCTCGGCTCGATGCTGCAGCGCGGGCGCAAGCCGGGCGAGGCGGTGCCGGTTGTGCTGGTGACCCACGACGCACCCGAGGCGGCGATCGACGCGGCCCTGGCCCGGATCGATGCGCTTCGCTCCGTGCTGGAACGTCCGGTACGAATCCGAATCGAAGAAGGAGACGCGTGATGGATGTTATCCGGCATACCGACCGCAACCTGGCGCTGGATCTGGTGCGGGTGACCGAGGCGGCGGCGCTGGCGGCGAGCCGGTGGATGGGGCTCGGCAAGAAGAACGAGGCGGATGGCGCCGCGGTGGAGGCGATGCGCCACGCCTTCGATACGGTGGCGATCAGCGGCACCGTCGTGATCGGCGAGGGCGAGATGGACGAGGCGCCGATGCTGTTCATCGGCGAGAAGGTAGGCGCCGGCGGGCCGGAGATGGACATCGCCGTCGATCCGCTCGAAGGCACGACGCTCACCGCCAAAGGCGGACCGAACGCGATGGCGGTCGTTGCGCTTGCGGAGCATGGGAATTTCCTGCACGCGCCCGACATCTACATGGACAAGATCGCCGTCGGCGGCGGGCTGCCCGAGGGCGTCGTGGCGCTCGATGCGCCGGTCGGGAACAACTTGCGCGAGCTGGCCAAGGCGAAGCGATGCGAGGTGCGCGACCTCGTCGCCTGCATCCTCGACCGCGACCGCCACCAGGAGCTGATCGCCAGGACGCGCGAGGCTGGCGCGCGCATCATGCTGATCTCGGACGGCGATGTCGCCGGCGTGATCGCGACCGCACAGCCGCAGAGCGGCGTCGATATCTACATGGGCTCGGGCGGCGCGCCGGAAGGCGTGCTGGCCGCGGCGGCACTGCGCTGCATCGGCGGGCAGATGCAGGGACGCCTCCTGTTCGAAGACGCGGGACAGATCGCGCGGGCGCGCGAGATGGGCGTCATCGACCCCAACCATGTCTATGCGATCGACGAGATGGCCAGTGGCGACGTGATGTTCGCGGCGACGGGTGTCACCTCCGGGGCGATGCTGCGCGGCGTGCGCTGGTCCGGCAAGGGAGCGACGACACATTCGCTGGTGATGCGCAGCAAATCCGGCACCGTGCGCTATGTCGAGGCGCATCATAATTTTGCTACCAAGACATGGGCGCAGGTCTAGGCGCCGCCAGCCTGGACAAGAGCGAGACCGCGCCGGCGCTCGGGGTTGCCGCCAGCGTCTCGGGGCGGCGATGGCGCTGGCGTGGCGGCGACGAGCGCGCGGCGCTGGCCATGGCGCAGCGACTCGAGCTGCCGGAGATCGTGGGCCGCCTGCTCGCTGGACGCGGGGTGGGGCCGGAGGCGGCTGCGGAGTTTCTCGCGCCCACCCTGCGCGCGAGCCTGCCCGACCCGTCGGTGCTGGTGGATATGGACGTCGCTGCCGACCGGCTGGCGCGCGCGGTGCGCGCGGGCGAGACGGTGGCGATCCTCGGCGACTACGATGTCGATGGCGGCTGCGCGACGGCGTTGCTGGCCGCGCTCCTGGGGGAGCTGGGCTGCGGCGTCGAGACGCATATCCCCGATCGCACGGCCGAGGGCTACGGGCCCAACGCGCCGGCGATGCGCGCGCTCTGGGTGCGCGGGGCGTCGCTGATCGTCTGTGTCGATTGCGGAACGGCGGCGGCAGACGTGTTCGCGGTGCACGCCAACCTCACCGACGTGATCGTGCTCGACCACCACAAGGCGGAGGGACCGCCGCCGTCGGTGCTGGCAACGGTGAACCCGAACCGGCTGGACGATACCTCGGGACTTGGCAGCGTGTGCGCCACGGCGATCACATTCCTGACCGCGGTGGCGCTGCTGCGCGAGCTGCGGCGCGGCGGGTTCTTTGCCGCACGCAGGGAGCCGGACCTGATCGCCGCCCTCGACCTGGTGGCGCTGGCGACGGTGTGCGACGTGATGCCGCTCACGGGACTGAACCGCGCGCTGGTGGCGCAGGGGCTCAAGGTGCTGGGGCAGCGGCGGCGGCCGGGGCTCGCGGCGCTGATGGCGGTCGCGCGCATCGGCGGGGCGCCGAACGCGATGACGCTGGGCTGGGCACTGGGGCCGCGGATCAATGCCGGCGGGCGGATCGCGGAATCGGGGCTGGGCGTGCGGCTGCTGCTCGCGGCCGACGAGGCCGAGGCGATGCCGATCGCCGCCGAGCTCGACGCCGTGAACCAGAAGCGCCAGGACGTGGAGGCGGAGATGCTGGCCTTCGCGATGACGGAGGCCGAGCGGCAATTCGCGGCGGGGCATGCCTGCGCCCTCGTTGCGCGATCGCAACTCCACCCGGGCGTGGTCGGGATCGTCGCCGGGCGGATCCGCGAGCGGTTCAACCGCCCGGCGGCGGTGGCGGCCCTCGCCGACGGGGTGGCGAAGGGCTCGGCGCGCGGCGTCGTCGGCTTCGATCTCGGCGCCGCGATCATCGCGGCGCGGCAGACGGGGCTGCTGATGGCCGGCGGCGGACACCTGCTCGCGGCCGGGTTCACCCTGCGCGCGGAGGGGATCGAGGCGCTGCATGCCTTCCTCGACCAGCGATTCGCGGCGGCGCGAGAGCTGCCGGCGGCGGCGGACCTGGCGGTCGACGCCAGCGTCTCGGTGGCCGGAGCGACGCTGCCGCTCACCGAGGCGATCGGGCGCTTGGCGCCGTTCGGAGCGGGCAACGAGGAGCCGGTGATGGCGATCC
>JAJXSZ010000209.1 GCA_021784255.1 Pseudomonadota bacterium
CGTTCTGCTCGACGGCCGGCGCGCGACCGGCGTCGCCTTCAGCCGCAGCGGTGCGGCGGGCGAGGCGCTGGCCGCGCGGGAGGTGATCCTGGCCGGCGGTTCCATTGCCTCGCCGCAATTATTGCAGCTCTCGGGGATCGGGCCCGGGGGGCTGCTCGCCGGGCTCGGCATCGAGGTGGCGCACGAGCTGGCGGGAGTGGGCGAGAACCTGCAGGACCATCTCGGCGCGCGCACCATCATGCGGCTCAGGGACGTGGTGACGCTGAACGAGGTGTCGCACTCGCTCTGGCGCAAGGGGCTCGAGGGAATGCGCTATTTCCTCGCCGGCTCCGGCGCGCTGATGACCGGGGCGGCGCCGATCGGCATGTTCATCAGGACCAGGCCGGAACTCGCCTCGCCCGACATCGAATACCAGTTTCTCGCCGGCAGCGCCGACAAGTCCGGCGGCGCGATGCACGACTTCCCGGGCTGCACGCTGATCACCATCCCCTGCCGGCCGGAAAGCCGCGGCTGGCTGCGCATCGCCTCGCGCGATCCCCTGGTCGCGCCGGCGATCCAGCCGAACTACCTGGCCACCCATAACGATCGCGAAACCATCGTCGCCGGCATGCGGGTGGCACGACAGGTGATGCAGCAGCCGGCGATGGCGCGTTTCGTCGCCGCGGCCTACATGCCCGCGGCCGGGGCGGACAGCGACGAGGCGCTGCTCGAGCACGTGCAGAAAACCTCCGGCACGACCTTTCATCCGACCAGCACCTGCATGATGGGACACCACCCGACCGCGGTGGTCGATCCGCAGCTGCGGGTGCACGGCATCGAGCGGCTGCGCGTGGCCGACGCCTCGGTGATGCCGACGGTGGTCTCGGGCAACACCAACGCCGCGGTGATCATGATCGCCGAGAAGGCGGCGGACCTGCTGCTGGCGGCAGGCACCTAGAGCGGCCGCCGATCTGTTGGAGCCTGACAGGCTCAGGCAGACCGGAGACAAGTTGCTATGGATTCCAGGTTTCTCCGAGCAGGACATCCGGCCAGATGATTGCATCGGGTCGGATAGTGCTCTGGAGCAAGACGCCCGGGGGAGTAGAACGCCCCGGCCGATGGTATCGTCGGGCCGGCGATGGCGCTAGCTGCGGAACGACAGATCGGTGAGCCGGCGATACTCGTCGGCGGCAAAACGGTCGGTCATGCCGGCGACGTAGTCGCAGACCGCGAGCGCCGCGCGGTCGGTGCCGCCCTGCTCGCCGGCACGCGCGCGCCAGTCCTCGGGCAGCATGCGCGGGTCGGTGGCCAGCAGCGTGAAGAGTTCCCCGGTGACGCGGCGCGCCTTGGTGGTCATGCGCACGACGCGCCAGTGGCGATACATGCGGCTGAACAGGAACTCGCGGATCGCCGCCCGCGCCTCGGCCATCGCCGGGGTGAAGGCGACGACCGGGCGCCGGGCGCGGCGCACCGCCTCGGCATCCGCCGGCGCCAGCTTCGCGAGCCGCGCGCCGGTTTCCGCCATCACGTCCTCGATCATCACGTTGACGACGCGCCGGACGGTCTCGTGGCGCAGCCGCGGCGGCGGCATGTCGAGGCTGGCATGGCGCGCCTCGGCCAGCGCCGGGCCGACGACCGGCAGGTGGCCGATATCGTCGATCGCGAACAGGTGCGCGCGCAGCCCGTCGTCGAGATCGTGGCTGGTATAGGCGATGTCGTCGGCGAGCGAGGCGATCTGCGCCTCGGCCGAGGCGTAGGTGCCGAGGTCGAGCCGGTGGCGGCGGTCGTAGGCCGCGACATAGGCCGGCGGCTCGCGCAGCGGACCGTTATGCTTGGCCAGCCCCTCCAGCGTCTCCCAGGTCAGGTTGAGCCCGTCCCAGCCGGCATAGCGGCTCTCCAGCAGGGTCACGATGCGCAACGACTGCGCGTTGTGGTCGAAGCCGCCGTGGGGCGCCATCATGCCCGCGAGCGCCTCCTCGCCGGCATGGCCGAACGGCGGATGACCGAGATCGTGCGCGAGCGCCAGCGTCTCGGCGAGGTCCTCGTCGAGGCCCAGCGCGCGGGCGAGCGAGCGGGCGACCTGCGCCACCTCCAGGCTGTGGGTCAGGCGGGTACGGTAGAAATCGCCCTCGTGGTTGACGAAGACCTGGGTCTTGTACTGCAGCTTGCGGAAGGCGGAGCTGTGCACGATGCGGTCGCGGTCGCGCTGCCAGGGCGAACGGCTGCCGCTTTCCGGCTCGTCGTGGAGGCGCCCGCGCGAGGTCTCCTGGCGCACCGCCCAGGGCTGGAGGGCCGGGCGCATCAGGCGCGGCCCAGCAGCAGGAGCAGGCGCGCGAGCCGCGCCTCGCGCGCATAGAGGCGGGCGCTGTCGCGGTGGCCGGCCGCCGCGGCCGCCGCCGCGACATGGGCGAGCGTGTAGGCGCGCTGGCGCAGCGCGTAGCGGCGCAGCGCAGGGCGCGTGGAGCCGGTCGCTGCGCGGTCGAACACACGCAGTTGGTAGAGCCGGCGCGCGAGGAGCGAGATCGCGGTGGACATGGCCGTGCCGGCCGCCGGGTCGGGCACGTTGTGGCGCGCCACCACCTGCGGGACGAAGCGGATCAGCGCCGCCCGGTCGATCGCGCGCAGGTAGAAGTCGCGATCGCATTCATAGCGCAGACCTTCCTCGAAGCCGCCGAGATCGCGATAGAACTCGCGGCGGACGATGGTGGTGTTGACGTGGCAATGCGCCTGGCAGCCGAGCAGCTCCTCGGGTGTCACGGTATAGGCGCCGAGCGCGTCAGGCGCGCGGCCGAGGCGCGGCTCCAGGTCCTCGATCCACACCGTCCGCCCGAGCGGCTCGCCGGCACGGAACGCCTGCTGGTTGGCGAGCACCAGGTCCGGCAGCGGTTCTGCCTGCGCGAGCAGGCGGCTGACGCGCGCGAGGTGGCCCGGATCGGTCCAGCCATCGTCGTCATCGAGGAAACAGAGGAAGCGCCCGCAAGCGGCTTCGGCACCTTCGTTGAGGGCGTAGCTCTGCCCATGGCCGCGCGAGCGCCGCGGCAAAACCAGCAGGCGAACCCGCGCATCGGCCTGGCACAGCGCGCGGCATTGGGCGGCATCCGGCTCGTCCGAGCCGTCGTCGATCACGACGACCTCAAGGTCGCGGCACTCCTGCGCCAGCACCGAGCCGAGTGCTGCCGCGAACAGCGTCGCCCGGTTGCGCGTCGGCAGCAGTACGGAGAACAGGGGCATGCTCGCGTCCCTCCCTGGCGGCTCAGGCGGTGGGAGCGGCGGGCGCGATCCGCTCCTGCCGCTGCAGGAAGGATGCGCGCATCGTGCGCCGGTCCGGCACCTCGGGGGGGAACTCCGCCGGCATGTCGCGCTCGGCGTAGTCGTGTGGCAGCGCGGCGGGGTCGATGCCGAGGGCCCGGGCGATCGCATCGACATCGCGCCAGGGATCGGCGCGGAAGGATTCGTAGGTCAGGAACAGCGGGCGGATGCCGTTGCGCGCGAAGAACACGCGCCAGCCATTGTCCTCGTCGGCGAGGCTCTTCACGCAGGAAGCAATGGCATCGTTATCGAGATAATTGCGATTCCGCTCCGGTGCCGTGGTCACCGTCTCGTCGATGCTCCACCGCCCGGTGAGGTTGGAAACATGCAGCGACAGCGCCTGGCCGAGCAGGTCCTCGCGCACCAGGCTGACGAAGACACTGCCCTGCAGCAGCGCGTGCCCAGTCGGGTTGTCGAGCACCCGCTCGTATTGCGCGTAGTGCACCTTGGCGGCGAACACCCCGCCGGCGGTGCGCCGGCGGCGCAGCTCGGTGACATAGGCTGCGAGGAAACCCTCCTCCGGCGCTTTCGGCTGCACCAGCCGCGCGAGGCGGCCGCGCCACGTCCAGGTGAGCCCGCGCACGGCATCGCCGAGGCCGAAGCGCTCGGCCATCGGCCGGATGATCAGCGGGTTGAAATATTCGTGCGGCACGCCGAGACCGGCGGCGATGAGGTAACGGCAAAGCATGTAGCTGCCGCTGCGCGGCGAGGAACAGATGACGAGCTTGCGCGCCTCGCCGGCGAATGGCGCCTGGTCGAGCTCGGGCCCGTTGATGTCCTTTTCGGACAGGCGCCGTATCGGATCCGCTGCCATCGTCCTCATCTCCCCAGCGCGCGGACGAGCGCGCCGACCGCGCGCGCGATGTCGTCATACGCTTTCCTGTAGTCACCGGGGCCGCCGCCCCAGGGGTCGGCGATGGCGCCGAGTCCGGCGAGGTCGCCGAGGCGCAGCACCTTGCCCTCGCTCGCCGGGTAGCGGTCGAGCAGGGCTGCGCGGTTGGTCTCGTCGAACACGAGCAGCAGCGTTGCCGCTGCCGCGTCGCCGCGCGACAGCCAGGCGGAACGATGCGACGTCAGATCGATCCCCCGGGCCGCGGCCGCGGCGACGGCGTCCGGCGGCGAGGGGCGGTCCGGCCAGGCCATCATGCCGGCGGAGCGGACCTCGATCATGCCGCCGGCGGGCGCACCGTCCAGCAGCGAACGCAGCAGCGCCGCGGCAAAGGGGCTGCGGCAGACATTGCCCTGGCAGACGAAGACGATGCGCGACGTGATGCCCGCCCGCCGTGCCGCGCCGACCAGACGGCGGGCGCGACGGCGCGGCACGCCCGGCACGCGGCCGGCGAGCCGGGCCACGGCTTCCCGCCCCGCGCCCGCGAGCTCCGCCACTGCCGGGCGCGGATCGTCGCGCACCAGCACGTCGTGCACTTCCCGCCCGGCCAGCGGGCGCAGCAGCCGCAGCGCCCAGTTCGCCGCGATGCGGGCCCGCGCCACCGGCCCAAGCCGCGGCTGCTGCAGCGTCACGCGCAGCGACCGCAGGTCGGGCAGCAGGTTGCGCCCATGCACGCCGGCCGGGTAGGCGACGGCTGGCGTTTCCTCGCCCGCGACCAGCAGCCGGTACCAGCGGTAGGGAAAGTCGATACCGAGCGCCAGCGGCAGCGGCATCGAGCCCCACGGCCTGGCGTTGACCTCGAGCAGCGCCCAGCGGCCCGCCCGATCGCGGCGGAACTCGAACATGGCGAGCCCGCTGTAGTCGAGCGCCGCCGTGATCGCCGCGCAGGCCGCCAGCAGGTCCGCCGAGAGCGGCGCGCTGACCCGGTAGTAGCTGCTGCCGCCTTCCTCGTGCACGCGCTGGTGCTCGAAACCCTGCAGCACGCGCCCCCTGGAGGCGAGCACCGACACGCCGAGGCCGCGGCCAGGGACGAAACCTTCGAGCAGCGT
>JAJXSZ010000210.1 GCA_021784255.1 Pseudomonadota bacterium
TGCAGGCGACGGTGATCAACGCCGACGCGATGCAGACCTACCGCGAGTTGCGCATCGTCACCGCCCGCCCGACGCCCGCCGACGAGGCGCGCGTGCCGCACGCGCTCTATGGCGTCCGCCCGGTCGGCGAACCCAGCCACGCCGCCTGGTGGCGCGAGGCGGCGCTCGCGGCGATGGCGCAGGCGCGCGCGGCCGGCCGCCTGCCGATCCTCTGCGGCGGCACCGGCCTCTACCTCGCCGCCCTGGTGCACGGCATCGCCGAGATCCCGCCCCCGGGCGAGGCCGCGCGCGCACAGGCGCGCCGCCTGCTGGCCGAGCGCGGCCCCGCGGCCCTGCACGCGGCCCTCGCCGAGGTCGATCCCGACACCGCGGCGCGCCTGCGTCCGACCGACAGCCAGCGCCTGGCCCGCGCCTGGGAGGTCTGGCGCGGCACCGGCACCGGTCTCGCCACCTGGCAGGCACGGCCGGCGACGCCCGCGCCCTGGTCGTTCCGCCTGATCCTGCTCGACCCGCCGCGCGCGGAGCTGCGCGCCGCGATCGGGCAACGCTTCGGCGCCATGCTCGCGGCCGGCGCGCTCGACGAGGTGCGCCCGCTGCTGGGCCTCGACCCGGCGCTGCCGGCGCTGCGCGCGCATGGTGTGCCGGAGCTGCTCGCCCATCTCGCCGGGCGCCTGCCCCTGGCCGAGGCGCGCGCCCGCGCCGAGGCCAACACGCAGCGCTATACCCGCCGCCAGGCCACCTGGTTTCGCCACCAGCGCCTGGTCGGGGACGCGCGTATGCATACGATCCATGCGCGCATCGCATCGCTTGCGCAATTTTCGTCCGAAGAATCGGAGAGAATCTTGGCGTTTATTCAACCCCCGGGTTGACGCGCTGCAACACGGGAGACTAAGCCACGACCATGTCCGAACCCGCCCCCGCCGCCCCTTCCGTCACCGAAGCACTCCAGCCGGGCGCCGAGGTCCTGCTGCGCGCGCTGAAGGACCAGGGCGTGGACGTCATCTTCGGCTACCCCGGCGGCGCGGTCCTGCCGATCTATGACGCGATCTTCAGGCAGAACGCGATCCGCCACATCCTGGTGCGCCACGAGCAGGCGGCGGTGCACGCCGCCGAGGGCTATGCCCGCTCCACCGGGCGGGTCGGCGTGGTGCTGGTGACCAGCGGTCCCGGCGCGACCAACGCGGTGACCGGCCTGGTCGACGCGCTGATGGACAGCATCCCGATCGTCTGCCTCACCGGCCAGGTGCCGACGCACCTGATCGGCAACGATGCCTTCCAGGAGGCGGACACTACCGGCATCACCCGTCCCGCCACCAAGCACAATTATCTCGTCAAGCGCCCGCAGGACGTGGCCCGCACGGTGCACGAGGCGTTCTACGTCGCGCGCAGCGGCCGTCCCGGCCCGGTGCTGATCGACCTGCCCAAGGACATCCTGATCGGCCCCGCCCCCTACGCGCCGCCCGCCGAGACGCCGCACCGCTCCTACCGCCCGCAGCGCGAGCCCGACCCGGCGGCGATCGCGCGCGCCGTGGCGCTGCTGAAATCCGCCCGCCGCCCGATCGTCTATGCCGGCGGCGGCGTCATCAACGCCGGCCCCGAGGCCGGTGCGGCGCTCGCCGAGTTCGTCCGCCGTGCCGGCATCCCGATCACCAACACGCTGATGGGCCTCGGCAGCTTCCCCGCTTCCGATCCGCTGTTCCTCGGCATGCTCGGTATGCACGGCACCGTCGAGGCCAATCTGGCGATGCACGGCTGCGACGTGATGCTCGCCGTCGGCGCGCGCTTTGACGATCGCGTCACCGGCCGGCTCGATGCGTTCAGCCCCGGCTCGCACAAGATTCATATCGACATCGATCCGTCGAGCATCAACAAGAACGTCCCCGTCGAGCTGGCCATCGTCGCCGATGCCGGCCAGGCGCTGGCGGCGCTGAACGCCGCCTGGCGGGCCGACGCGACGAAGCAGGATCGCGCGGCACTCGCCGCCTGGTGGGAACGCATCGAGGCCTGGCGAGCCACCAAGTGCCTTGCCTACAGCCAGGCGCGCGGCGCCGGCGCGCTGATCAAGCCGCAATACGCGATCGAGCGCCTGCGCGACCTCAGCGCCGCCAGCGGCCGCGAATGCTTCTTCACCACCGAGGTCGGCCAGCACCAGATGTGGGCGGCGCAGTTCCTGCACTTCGACCGCCCGAACCACTGGATGACCTCGGGCGGGCTTGGCACCATGGGCTATGGCCTGCCCGCCGCGATGGGCGTGCAGATCGCGCACCCGGATGCGCTGGTGATCGACGTTGCCGGTGAGGCCTCGATCCTGATGAACATCCAGGAGCTCGGCACGCTCGCGCAGTACCACCTGCCGGTGAAGGTCTTCATCCTCAACAACGAGTACATGGGCATGGTCCGGCAGTGGCAGGAGCTGCTGCATGGCGGGCGCTACGCCGAGAGCTATTCCGCGGCGCTGCCGGACTTCACGAAGCTTGCCGAGAGCTTCCATGGCACCGGGATGCGCGTCACCGACGTCGAGCGGCTCGACGAGGCGATCGGCGCCATGATCGCCTCCGACAAGCCCTTCATCCTCGACGTCGCCGTCGATCCGGCGGAGAATTGCTTCCCGATGATCCCCTCTGGCGCCGCCCACAACCAGATGATCCTCGGCCCCGGCAGGCAGGAGGCCGCCCCCGGCGTCTCCGACGAGGGCCTCGCCCTGGTTTGACGCCCAGTTCTTGACGCCCAGTTTCTGACGCACGACCCCCCGAGGCCCCGCCCCATGCCCGCCACTCCGGACAGCGCCCAGCGCAGCGCCACCATCTCCGTGCTCGTCGAGAACGAGGCCGGCGTGCTCGCGCGCGTCGTCGGCCTGTTCTCCGGCCGCGGCTACAACATCGAGAGCCTCACCGTCGCCGCCGTCGAGGACGGGCGCAACCGCAGCCGCATCAACATCGTCACCTCCGGCACCGCGATGGTGATTGAGCAGATCAAGGCGCAGCTCGACCGCCTGGTGCCCGTGCACCGCGTTGCCGATCTCACCCAGCAGGGGCCGCACCTGGCGCGCGAGATGGCGCTGATCAAGGTGGTGGGCCGCGGCAACGACCGCGCCGAGGCGTTGCGCCTCGCCGACGCGTTCCGCGCGCGGGTCGTCGATGCGACGGTCGAGAGTTTTGTCTTCGAAATGACCGGCAGCTCCGACAAGCTCGATGCCTTCGTCGAGCTGATGCGCCCCTTGGGCCTCGCCGAGATCTCGCGCACCGGCGTCGCCGCCCTCGCGCGCGGCACCCGCACGATCTGACAACAGCCTGCAACCGGTTTCCCCAGGAGATGAACTGATGCGCGTCTATTACGATCGCGATGCCGACGTGAACCTGATCAAGGCGAAGAAGGTCGCCGTCATCGGCTACGGCAGCCAGGGTCATGCCCACGCCAACAACCTCAAGGATTCCGGCGTCGAGCACGTCGTCGTCGGCCTGCGGCCCGGTTCGGCGGGCGTCGCCAAGGCGCAGGCGGCGGGGCTGATGGTGATGGACCCGGCCGAGGCCGCGATCTGGGCCGACGTCGTGATGGTGCTGACGCCCGACGAGGGCCAGGGCGACCTCTACCGCGAGAAGCTCGGCCCCAACATGCGTCCGGGCACGGCGCTGGCCTTCGCGCACGGGCTCAACGTCCACTTCAACCTGCTCGACCCGCGGCCCGACATCGACGTGTTCATGATCGCGCCCAAGGGTCCCGGCCACACCGTGCGCAGCGAGTACCAGCGGGGCGGCGGCGTGCCCTGCCTGGTCGCGGTGGCGCAGAACCCGTCCGGCAACGCGCTCGAGATCGCGCTCTCCTATGCCTCGGCGATCGGCGGCGGGCGTGCCGGCATCATCGAGACCACATTCAAGGAGGAATGCGAGACCGACCTGTTCGGCGAGCAGGTGGTGCTCTGCGGCGGCCTCGTGGAACTGATCAAGGGCGGCTTTGAGACCCTCGTCGAGGCCGGTTACGCGCCCGAAATGGCCTATTTCGAGTGCCTGCACGAGGTGAAGCTGATCGTCGACCTGATCTACGAGGGCGGCATCGCCAACATGAACTACTCGATCAGCAACACCGCCGAGTACGGCGAGTACGTCTCCGGGCCGCGCATCATCAACGCCGCCACCAAGGCGGAGATGAAGCGCGTGCTGGCAGACATCCAGTCCGGCCGCTTCGCCCGCGACTGGATGCTCGAGAACAAGGTCAACCAGTCGAGCTTCAAGGCGATGCGCCGCGCCTCGGCCGCGCATCCGGTGGAGCAGATCGGCGAGAAGCTGCGCGCGATGATGCCCTGGATCGCCAAGAACAAGCTGGTGGACAAGGCCAGGAACTGACTCCATGGTGCCCGGCGCGACTTGATCTTGGTCAAAGCGCCGGGCGCCCGCCTGCCCCATGTTGAGCGGGCGTTCGGGCGTAGCCGTTGAGGAGGGGTTGATGAAGGTACGCGATGTGATGACCGCGCCGGTGGTCACGGTGGGTCCGCAGACGGACCTGGCCGCCGTGACCGGCGTCATGGCGGAGCGGCGCATCAGCGGCCTGCCGGTGGTCGATCGTGCCGGCCGCCTCATCGGCATGATCACCGAGGGCGATCTGCTGCGTCGCGTCGAGACCGGCACCCAGGGCGAGACCCCGGGCTTCCTCAAGACCCTGTTTCTCGCCGGTTCCGTCGCCTCCGACTATGTCCGCACCCACGCCCGCAAGGTCGAGGAGATCATGACCCCGGACGTGGTGACGGTGGGGCCGGACGAGGACCTGAGCGAGGTGGTGGCGCTGATGCGCCGCCGGCGCATCCGCCGCGTCCCGGTGGTGACCGACGGCATGCTCGTCGGCATGGTCAGCCGCGCCGACCTCATCCGGGTTCTCGGCGAGGTGCTGAAGGCGCCGCCCGCCACGCTCGAGGGCGACGCCGCGATCCGCACCGCCATCCTGGCCGAGCTCGGCTCCCAGGCCTGGGCGCCGCGCGGTGGCATCCGCGTCGACGTCAAGGATGGGGTGGCGACGATCGACGGCGTGGTGTTCAGCGACGAGGAGCGGCGCGCCATCCTGGTCGCGGTCGAGAACGTGGCCGGCGTCAAGCGGGTGCAGGATCAGCTCGTCTGGGTCGATCCCTCATCGGGCATGAGCGTCGGCGCGGACGGCCGCGTCCTGCCCTGACCTGACCCCCGCCCTGACCTGGCCGGCAGCCGCGGCTGTGCCGGG
>JAJXSZ010000211.1 GCA_021784255.1 Pseudomonadota bacterium
GGCGAGATCGATCCGCGAGCGATAGACGCGCGCCGCCAGCAGCTCCTCCGCCGCCACCGACCAGTCCCGGTGCAGCACCTCGCGCGCCTTGCCCAGCGTCAGGCCCAGCGTCGGGCCCGGCGTCGGCCCGCCGAGGCGCGCCCAGAGCGAGGCGGCCGCGCCGGCCGCGAGCAGCGCGCCCCGCGGCAGGCGCAGCAGGCGCGGGCGCGTCCCCATCGCGCGGGCCAGCTCGGCGAGCAGCGCGTCGAGCGTGTAGCCGGCGGGGTTGGGATCGGCGAGCGCGTGGCAGCCGGCCTCGCCCTCGCCGAGCGCCAGCCGCGCGATCGCCGCCGCGGCATCGGCGACGTGCACGACAGCGATCGGCCCGGCCGCGACCACCGGCACGAAGCGGCCGCGCACGGCGCGGAACAGCGGCAGCGTCGCCCGGTCGCCGGGGCCGTAGATCGCCGGCGGGCGCACCACGACGAGCTGCCCCGGCGCATCGGCATAGGCCGCGCGCAGCGCCGCCTCGCCCGCCTGCTTGCTCGCGGCATAGGCCGAAAGGTGCGGCGCGCGGGCGGCGAGCGAGGAGACCGCGACCAGCCTCGCCCCACCCGCCAGGCGCCGCGTGGCGGCGGCGAGCGCGGCCGTCGCGTCGCGGTTGACGCGCATGAAGGCGGCGCGGTCGCGGGCGTGGACCAGCCCCGCGACATGCACCACCGCGCCGGCGCCGGCGAGCAGCCGCTCCAGCGCCCCGGCATCGGCCAGCTCGCCGATCACCAGCTCCGGCGCACGCTGCCGCCAGGCCGCGGGATCGGGCCACGACGCCGGATCGGGGGGGTGGCGGACGAGCATGCGCACCGGCATGCCCGCGCGGGCCAGCTCGCTCGCCACGTGCCGGCCAAGGAACCCCGTCGCGCCGGTGAGGGCGACGGGCCCGGCCACCTTCATCCGGCGGCGTTGGCGGCGAGCGTCGTGGCGGCCGGGGCGCGGGGCAAGAAGTCGCCGGCGAGATACATCGTGCGGGCCCGGCTGCGGCTGAGCTTGCCCGAGGAGGTCTGCGGCAGGCTGCGTGGCGGCACCAGCACCACCTTCACCGCGATGCCGTGCCGGCTGCGCAACAGGTTGCCGACCTCCTGCGCCAGGTCCTGGCGCACCTGCGGCTCGCTCGCGCGGCACTGCACCAGCGCGACGACCTCCTCGCCGGTGCCGTCATCGACCGAGAACACCGCGGTGTCGCCGCTGCGCGCCGCCGCGAGCTCCGCCTCGATCGTCCATTCGAGGTCCTGCGGCCACAGGTTGCGGCCGTTGACGATGATCAGGTCCTTGCTGCGGCCGGTGACGACCAGCCGCCCGTCGGCGAGGTAGCCGAGATCGCCGGTATCGAGCCAGCCATCGGGGGAGAGCACGCGCTCGGTCTCCTCCGCGGCATCGAAATAGCCCGCCATCAGGCTCGGGCCGCGCACCACGATCCGCCCGACCTGGCGCGGCCCCAGCGCCGCGCCGCGCTCGTCGCGGATCTCGACCTCGTGCCCCGGCAGCATGCACCCGCAGATGACGAAGGAGCGGGTCGGCCCGTGCTCGGCCGGCACCGCGCGCTGCCGGGTCTCCAGGATCGCGCGGTCGATGACATCGCAGCGCGCGCCCTCGCCGGGCGGGGTGAAGCTCAGCGCCAGCGTCGCCTCGGCCATGCCGTAGCTCGGCACGAAGGCCTCGGCGCGAAAGCCGTTGCGCGCGAAGCGGGCGGCGAAGCGGCTCAGCACCTCGGGGCGGATCATGTCCCCGCCGATGCCCGCGCTGCGCCAGGAGGAAAGGTCGAGCCCGTCGGTCGAGGCTGCCTCGCCGCGGCGCAGGCAGAGCTCGTAGCCGAACGAGGGGCTGTAGGAGATGGTGGCGCGGTTGCGGCTGATCAGGTCGAGCCACAGCAGCGGCCGGCGGACGAAGTCGCGCGTCGCCAGCACATCGACCGGCAACTGGCAGGTGATCGGCGCGAGCAGGAACCCGACCAGGCCCATGTCGTGGTAGAACGGCAGCCAGGTCGCCGCCCGGTCGCCGGCACGAACCGCGAGCCCGTCGCGGCCGATGCCGCGGGCGTTGGCCATGAAGGCGCGCTGCGTCACCGCGACGCCCAGCGGAAAGCGGGTGCTGCCGGAGGAGAATTGCAGGTAGCCCAGCCCCGCCGGGTCCTGCGCGGGCAGCGGCGCGCTGACCGCGGTGGCGCCGTCGAGCACGGCGAGCGTGCCGGCGAGGACCGGGCCGAGCCCGGAGGCCCGCAGCGCCTCGTGCAGCCAGGCGTCGAACATCGCCGGGCCGAACGCGGCGCTGACCCGCGCGCGCAGCAGCATGCGGCCGAGATGCTCGATATAGCGCTCGCGCCCGCCGAAGGCCGCCGGCAGCGGCAGCGGCACCGGCACCAGGGCGGCATACTGGCAGGCGAAGAAGGCGCGCACGAAATCGCCGTCGCTCTCGGCGACGAGGCCGACCCGGTCGCCGGGGCGCAGGCCGGCGCCGAGCATCCGCCGCGCCAGCCCGGTCGCCTGCGCGCGCAGGCTGCGATAGGGCAGCGCCTCGGTCAGGGCGCCGCTGGCCGAATAGAACGACAGTCCCTCCTCGCCTCCGGCCGCGTAATCGAGCGCGGCGGCGATGGTGGGGAAGTCGGCAATGCGCATCGGTGGCTCGACGCGACGCTGGCGGGGAGTTTGGAGCATATACAAAAATTGCGAATCCGCGTCTCGTGCGCCGCTACCAGAACGGGTTTAGGAAGGCAATGTTGCCCGCGGCCCCGGGACAACGCCCACGGAGCCGTTCCCGCCATGAGCATCCCCGCCCGCGCGCATTTCTGCTGGATCGGCCCAAGCCTGCCCTGGGCCTATGTCTTCGCGGCACTCTCGGCCGCCTGCCGCGGCGGGCTCGACGAGGTGGTGCTGCACCATACCGACCCGCTGGCGCCGGGGCCCGAGCTGCGCGCGCTGCAGGCCGAGGGACGGGTGCGACTCGCGCGCCTCGACCCCGCCGCCCTGCTCCTCGCCTGCGGCGCCGCCCTCGGCACGGGCGAGGCGCTGCTCGCCCTCTACCGCCGCATCGACAGCCCGGTGATGCGCTGCGACGTGCTGCGCGCGGCCATCCTCCACCAGCAAGGCGGCATCTATCTCGACCTCGACACCGTCACCACCGCCCCGCTCACGCCGCTGCTGGCGGCGCGGCAGTTCGTCGGCACGGAATTCATCGTCTGGCCGCAGGCGGTGCGCCGCTCGCGCTCGCCGGTGGTCTGGGCCCGCCATCTCGGGCTCGACCTCATGCGCAAGGCGCTGTGCCGCCTGCCGCGCGGCTGGCAGACATTCCGGCGCGTCGAGCATCTCTATTTCCGCGGCGTCAACAACGCCGTCATGGGCGCCGAGGCCGGGGCGCCGCTGATGGCCGCCTGCCTGCGGGCGATGCCGCAGGTGCCGCCGGCCCGCCTGCGGGAGGCGTATGCGCTGGGGCCGGACCTGCTGCAGGCGCTGGTCGATGCGGCGCCGCCGGCCGGCCTCGTCGTCCACGCCCCGGAGGTGTTCTACCCGCTGCCGCCGCGCCTGTCGGAGCTGTGGTTCCGCCGCGACCCGCACGCCACGCTCGCCGAGGTGCTGGGGCCGCAGACCCGGGTCGCGCACTGGTATGCCTCGGTCCACACCCGCGCGCGGGTGGCGCTGATCGACCCCGCCTTCGTGCGCGCCAACCGCGGGCGCCAGCTCTACAGCGCGCTGGTCGCGGCCAGCATCGACGGGCTGGCCGACCCGCCATGAGAGACCCGCCTTGCCAGGCCCGGCGCGCGCCGCCAGAACGCCGCTCGCCGCAACCTCCGTTCCGGGCGCGCCCGAGGTGATCCTCCTGCTCAGCCAGACCCCAGCCGGACCCGCCGGCGCGCGCGGCGCCAGGCGGTGATCCTCCCGCGCTACCTGACCGGGCAGATCGGCAGGGCCACGCTTGCCATCCTCGGCATCCTCGCCGCCCTGTTCGCGAGCTATGGCGCCGACCGCTTCTTCGGCGACGCCGCGCAGGGGCTGCTGCCGCTCGCCATCGCCGCGCGGATGATCGGGTTGCAACTGGTCATCGCCCTCGAGGTGCTGATCCCGATCTCGCTGTTCCTCGCCGTGGTGCTGACCTTCGGCCGGCTCAACAGCGACTCCGAGGTCGTGGCGATGTACGCCCTGCGGGTGACGCCGTGGCGCGTGCGCGCCTCGGTGCTGGCGCTGGCCGGCGCGTTCGCGGTGCTGGTCGCGGCGCTGTCGCTGGTGGCGCGGCCGCTGGCCTATGCGCAGATGCACGCGATTTCCCGCCATGCCGAGGGCGCGCTCAATGTCGATGCGATCCAGGCCGGCAGCTTCTACGAGGCCCGGCACGGCCGGCTGGTGATCTACCTGGCGCAGCGCAACGGGCCCGACGCGCCGGCGCACGACGTCTTCATCCGCCGCCGCACGCCCGAGGCCGGGGCGGGGCAGGACCAGATCATCCATGCCGCCGCCGCCTACCGCCTGCCGCCCGAGCATCCCGGCGGCGATCCGCGCATCCTGCTGCGCGACGCGCACGTGATCGACCTCGGCGGCAGCGGCGACATGGTCTCCGCCGGCAGCCTGATCGTCGACCCCTACCGGCACCTGCACGGGCCGCCGCCCTACAGCCCGGTGGCCGCCAGCACCTGGCACCTGCTGCATTCCGCCGCCCCGGCCGACGTTGCGGAACGGCAATGGCGGTTCTCGACCGGCCTCTCGACGCTGCTGCTGGCGCTGCTCGGCATCCCGCTCGGCCAGGTGCAGCCGCGCCAGGGCAAGCAGGAGAAATTCGGCGTCGCGGTGCTGGTCTATGCCGGCTACTACCTCGTCTCGACCTCGGCGCGCACCTGGGTCGAGCATGGCGTCGTGCCCGCCTTCCCCGGCCTGTGGTGGGCGCCGGCGCTGCTGGCGCTGACCGTGCTCGGGGCCAGCTTCGGGCCCGAGCTCTGGCGGCGCCGGCGATGGGCGTGATGCGCCGCGCGCTGGCGCGCCTGGTGCGCGCCGCCACGGTGGCGAGCGGCCTCGCCCCGGCGCTCGACCGCTACGTCGCGCGCGCGGTGCTGCGCGCCACCGTGCTGGTCGCCTTCGGCCTGACCGTGCTGTTCAGCCTGCTCGCCCTGGTCGAGGAGCTGGCCCTGGTCGGCCAGGGCCGATACGGCGTCGGCGGCGCGCTGGTCTA
>JAJXSZ010000212.1 GCA_021784255.1 Pseudomonadota bacterium
CGTGCTGGGCTCGGGCCTCGGCGCCAGCTCGACGCTGGGCGGCAAGGGCTACCTGCACTACATCTATCCCGGCGTGCTGGGCCTGTCGCTGCTGTTCTCGTCGGTGTTCGCGGCGATGCTGATCGTTTTCGATCGCCAGATCGGCTTTCTCAAGGCGGTACTGGTCGCGCCGGTATCGCGCCTCGCCATCGCGCTCGGCAAGATCCTCTCGGGCGCGCTGCAGGCACTGGTACCGGCCACCGTGCTGCTGGTGCTGCTGCCACTGCTGGGCCTCGACCTGTCGCCGGCGGCCTTGGTCGAACTGGTCGGCGCGATGCTGCTGGCGGCGATCACGTTCTCGGCGCTGGGCGTGGCGACCGCGGCGCGCTTCCGCTCGACGACGGTGTTCCCGATCATCTCCAACGCCGTGCTGCTGCCGATGTTCTTTCTGTCCGGCGCGCTCTACCCGCTGGACCGCGCGCCGACCTGGCTGCGGCTGCTGGCGCACGTCGATCCGGTCGCCTACGCGGTGGACCTGATGCGCGGCGCGGTGCTCGGCCGCACGGTCTATCCGCCGCTGCTGTCGATCGCGGTGCTCACCGGCTTCATCGTCGTGCTGACCTGGCTGGCGACCCGCGTGTTCGCGGCGGGCGAGGACACCTGAGCCCGGCGGACCGGGACAGGGAGCGGCGCAGCCGCCCGATCCGATGCGGTGCCCGGACAGGGCACCGCATCGAAGGCACCGATCAGGCCGCGGCGTCCTTGAGCTTCTTCAGCGGACGCACCTTGACCTTGACCGAAGCCGGCTTGGCGGCAAACCACTGCTCGACCTTGGTGAACGGGTTGATGCCCATGCGCTTGGGCTTGGCCGGCACGTTGACGGCGGTGATCTTCAGCAGCCCCGGCAGGGTGAACGAGCCGGCGCCCTTCTTGCTGACCGAACCCGCCACGGCGCCTTCCAGTGCCGCCAGCACGGCGCGCACGTCCCGGGCGGCCACGCCGCTCGCGTCGGCGAGATGCGCCACCAGACCGGACTTGCTCAGGGTTTCCTTGATCGGCTTCGGGGCAGCCGGCTTGGCAGTGGCCTTCGCCGGGGTCTTGCTCTTGCTCGCGTTCATCGTCTTGGCCATGACTATCCTCGTCGTTTCGATGGGTGTATCGCCTGGGCATTCCCCCAGCAGGCGCAATGTAGAGCACGCCCGCCGCGCCGCCAAGCCATTCGCCGCCGCGGCGGGTCTCGACGGCCCGCCTGCGGCGCCTGCGATTGGAACACAAGCGGCCCGTCGTGCGTCATCATCGTCTCCGCACCCGGCGCCGGCAGGCCGCTCGAGGTCGCGGCGCACGCGCGGCCGCGCAGGGGCCGCCCGGCGCGGCGCGCTGCCTGCGATGTCTCCGTTTCGCCGCCGAGATCGAATGCCGCTCAGACGAGAGTCCGGATGTCCACCGACCCGCCCCTGCCCGAAGCCCCGCCCGACGGCGCCGAGCGCCTGTATGCGGCGCTCGCCGACATCGGCGATCTGGTGGCCGCGATGCCGCCGCTGCCGGAGCTCTATGCGGGGGTGGTGCGGATCCTGGAGCGCCACGTCGGCGCGTGGCTGGTGATCGTCGGCGAGCTCGACCATGCCGCGGGGGTCATGCATCGGCGGGCGCCGGACCCGCCGCCGCCGGGCCAGGAGGACATCTATCCCGCGACGGTGCCGCTCCGCATCGCGCGCCCGGCCTTCTGGCAGGGCCGGATCGATGTCGAGCCCAACCTCGTCGATGCCCCCGGTCGCGAAGCGCTGCGGCCCGCCTATGCGAAATACGGCATCCGCGCCGCCGCCGCCGTGCCGATCCTGCGTTCCGGCCAGGTGCACGCGGCCCTGATCCTGCGCTCGCGCGATCCGTCGTTCTTCTCGCCGCCGCTGCTCAAGCTGCTCGGCCGCGCCGCCGCCACGCTCGGGCGGGCGCTCGAGGGCGAGGCCCAGCGCGCCGAGCTGCAGCGGGCCACCCGGGAAGCCGGACGCCTGCAACGCGCCGAACGGCTGCTGAGCGAGACGCTCAAGATCGCGATTCACGCCGAGACGCAGGAACGCCTCTTTGCCAGGGCCTGCGATGTCATCGTGCAAGCCGGCAGCTATGCGGTGTGCTGGTCAGGTGTCCTGCAAGACGATGCCGGGCGCAGCGTGCAATTGATCGCCCACGCCGGGCGTGCCGAGGCCTTTTACCGCGCGCTCCGGATCCGCCTGGCCGACCCCGTGTTCGCGAGCAGCGTGTCGGCGAGTGCCATCACCAGCGGCACGCCCCAGCTGCGCTGGCCCGGGCGCGGCGGCGACGCATCCTGGGCACGCGACGCCCGCCGGCTCGGCCTCGGTTCCATTCTGGGACTTCCGCTGCGCGTCGCGCGGCAGATCGAAGGCGTGCTCGTGATCGGCGCCGAGGACGAGAACGCTTTCACCGACGCCGAGGTCCGCGTGTTCGGCGAGATCGCGCTGGAGCTCGGCCTCGGCTGGGAACGCCTGCGTTCGAGCAGCGCGCGCGAAGCCGCCGAAAAGGCCTTGCAGACCAGCCTGCGGCAGTTCCAGGCCATCGTGTCGAATCAATACGCCGCCACGCTGGTGGTGACCGCCGCGGGTCAGGTCCTGTTCGCCAACGCCGCGTTTTGCCGCATGTTCGGCATCGACGGAAGTCCGGAACAGCTGCTGGGCATGCACGCGGCCGACATCATCGAGCGGGTTCGACCGGTCTACGCCGATCCCGACCGCGAGGTGCGCCGCATCCGCGAGATCCTCGCGCGCGGCGAGTGCGTGCAGGGCGAGGAGATGGCGATCCGCGGCGGCCGCACCTACCTGCGTGATTTCGTGCCCATCGTGATCGACGGCCAGCCGCTGGGACGCATGTGGCAGCACATCGACATCACCGACCGCAAGGTCCAGGCGGCCCAGATCGAGCGCCTTGCCTATTACGACACGCTGACCGAGCTGCCCAACCGCCGCCTGTTCTTCGAATGGCTGGGCCGCGCGCGCAGCCTGTCGCGGCGCCACCAGGACGCCATCGCGATCGGGGTGCTCGATCTCGACGGTTTCAAGGTCATCAACGACCGGCATGGCCATGCGGCCGGCGACGCGGTGCTGCGCGAATCGGCACGGCGCATGCAGACCGCCTTGCGCGAAGGCGATATCGCGGCCCGACTCGGCGGCGACGAATTCGCGCTGCTGCTGATCGACATCGAGAGCGAGGAACAGGCCCGCGGCGTCAGCCGGCGCATGCTGGAGGCGCTGCGCGCGCCCGTCCCCTGGCGGGACGAGCGCCTGCTCTGCTCGGCGAGCATCGGCTGGACGCTCTATCCGCGCGACGACGCGCCCACGGACGTCCTGCTGCGGCATGCGGACCTGGCGATGTACGCGGCCAAGCAGGCGGGCCGCGACCGCGATCAGTTCTATTCGGAGGTGCTCGAGACGGCGGGTTCCGAACAGCGGGCCCTGCACGAGCAGATGGTCGCGGCGCTGGCGGAGGACCGCCTGCTGCTGCTGTTCCAGCCGGTCGTCGCCATCGACGCGGATCCGCGGACATGCCGGGTCACCGCGTTCGAGGCGCTGCTGCGGCTGCACGACGATGCCCGCGGGCTGCTGCCGCCTTCGGCATTCCACGCGATGCTCGATGATGCGGCGCTGGCGCGGCCGATCGGACGGCGCGTCCTCGAGCGCGCCCTGCAGACCGGCGAGCGGCTGCTGGCGCAAGGCCTGACGCTGCCGATTTCCGTCAACATCAGCTCGCGGCACCTGCTGCACCCCGAGTTCATCCGCGATGTGAGTGACGCCCTGGCGGCGCACCCCGCGGTCGATGCCGGCCTGCTCGGTCTCGAGATCACCGAAACCGGACCCTCGCTCGATCGCGCGCTGGCGCGCCGGGTCATCGAGGAATGCCGCGCGCGCGGCGTGCTCGTCAGCCTCGATGACTTCGGCACCGGCAACTCGTCGCTGAGCCACATCCAGCAGCTGGACGTGGCCACCCTGAAGATGGACCAGAGCTTCGTGCGCGATCTACTGGCGGGCTCGCGCAACCTGGCGATCGCCGCCGGCATCATCACCACCGCGCACATGCTCGGCGTGACCCTGGTCGCCGAAGGCGTCGAGACGGAAGCCCAGGGTATCGCGCTACTCACCCACGGCTGCCGGCATCTGCAGGGCTACGCGATCGCGCGGCCGATGGCGGCGGCCGACATCGCGGCGTGGGTGCGCGACTGGGTTCCGTTCGCCTCCTGGCCGGCGGCACTGCGTTCGGCGCCGCGTCCGGCGTAGGCAGGCCCGGCCGCGGACACCGCCCGACCGACCGGCGCCGCCGACAGTGGATCGGCGCGCGCGGCTTGGCAAGGGCCGGCCGGCGAACCGGATCCGGACGCCTCATCGAGACGCCCGCGCCGCGTGCAAGCGCCGGCCGACGACCGCGCGCAGACCCTGCAGCCAGAGCGCGCAGACGCCGAGCAGCACGAGCGCGGCCAGCAACGGCGGCAGGCTGACCGCGGCGAACCCCATCACCGCGCGCAGGGCCGGAATCAGCAGCACCGCCGCCAGCACCGCCCCCACGCCGACGAACATGCGCACCAGCCAGGGATTGCCCGCGCGACCGCGACGCGTCGCGGCCGGCCCCGGATCGCGATTGACGAGGATCAGCAGGAACAACGCCAGCACCAGCGCACTGAACACTGCCAGGCGCAGATCCGGCTCGGCCCAGCCGGCGACCTGCTGCAGCAGCGCATGCCCGCCCAGCAGGATCGCGGCGAGTCCCAGTCCTTGCGCCAGCGCATAGCCGACGTTGTCCAGCGCGAACGGGCTGGCGGCCAGCGGCCGCGGCGGGCGGTGCATGGTGTCGGGCGCGGCCGGCTCGGCCTCGAACACGATCGAACAGGCCGGGTCGATCAGCAGTTCCAGCAGCACGATGTGCACCGGCAGCAGCAGGGTCGGCCAGTGCAGCAGCGCCGGCAGCAGGGCCAGCGCGATGATCGGCATGTGCACCGCGAACACGAAACGCGTGGCGCGGGTGATGTTGTCGAAGATGCGGCGCCCCTGCGCGATCGCGCCGACGATGCGGGCGAAGCTGTCGTCGAGCAGGATCAGGGCGGCGGCCTCGCGCGCCACGTCGGTGCCGCGCTCGCCCATGGCGATACCGACATCGGCGGCCTTCAGGGCGGGCGCGTCG
>JAJXSZ010000213.1 GCA_021784255.1 Pseudomonadota bacterium
GGCAATCGGCTTCGGCGCCTTGGCCGCGGATCTCGACCCGTTCAACCCGCTGCGCCTGCAGAACCCGGCGACGTTCGGCGACGAGTTCCTCAACATCCTGCTCTATTATGTCTGCCTGCTGCCGGCCTTCGTGCTGGCGGGGTTGTTCGTCGGCCTTTCCTTCATCGCCGCCCCCGACCGGCTCGGGCGGGTCTATGCCGCGGATCTGGTGGGCGCGGGCACCGGCGCGCTCGCCGTCCTGGCGGCGATGTATGTCGTCCCGCCCTTCAGCCTGCCGCTGGTGCTGCTGCTGCCGGTGGCACTCGCGGCGCGCGGACGCTGGCCGGCGCTGGCCGCGGGCGCCGCTCTGCTCGCCGCCGGCGCGCCGCTGTTGCTGGCCAATCCCGGCGGCTTCTCCGAGTTCAAGGCGATCTATGCGCCGCTGCACGTGCCGGGCAGCCGCGTCCTCGCGACCACGCTGTCGCCGCGCGGCCTGTTCATGGTGCTCGACGACTTCACCGAGCGCGTCGATATCGACGTGTCGAACGACGCGGCGATGCTTGGCATCAGCGGGCCGCCACGCGCCCTCGGCCTCTATCGCGACGGTGACCGGCTCACCGCCCTGGCGCCGGCGCGGGGCGCGGATGTCGGCTTCGCGCCAAGCGAACTCGATGCGCTGCCCTACATGCTGATCCGCCACCCGCGCGTCCTGCTGATCGGCGCCTCGGGCGGCTGGCGCATTCTGGAAGCAGAAAAGCTCGGCGCCGCCTCGGTCACCGCCGTCGAGCCGGACCCGGCGCTGCGTCGGGCAGCGCGCGTCGCGGGGCCGGTCACCGGCGCCTCGCCGGTCGCGGCGGCGCGACGCGGAAGCTGGGACATCATCGACATCGCACCCGATTTCCTCAACGCCGACCCGCCCAATGCCAGCGCCTTCGCCGCCGAGGCCATGGCGATGTATCTGCGCCATCTGCGCCCGGGAGGGATTCTTTCCGTTCCGGTTTCGATCCGTGAATTCCCGGCCTACACCTTGCGGGTTCTCGCGACCGCGCGGCTCGCGCTCGACCAGGCCGGCATCGGCGATCCCGCGGCCCATCTGCTGGTCTACCGCTCGGCCTGGAACGCGCGGATCCTGGTCTCGCCCAGCCCCTTCGATGCCGCGCGTATCGAGGCCGCCCGGAAATTCTGCGACGACCGCTCCTTCGACGTCAGCTTCTACAAGGGCATGAACGCCGTCGCCGCACGCGCGGACATCTACAACGACCTGCCGCCGGTCTCCTTTACGACCGGGCAGGTGCAGAGCGGCGGCGGCCCGCACGATGCCATCGCCGACGAGGCGCCCGCCACGATCGCGGGCAAGCCGACCGGCTCCGGTCGCGCCTTCGACCTCTCGCCGATCACGCTCGACCGGCCGTTTTTCTATGACGTGCTGCGGCTCGGCCAGCTCGGCCTGATCCTGCGGCGCATCGAGCTGCTGCCGCAGGCGGAACTCGGGCCGCTGGTCAACCTCGCGGTACTGGCGCAGGCGGTGGCGATCGCGCTCGCCGTGCTGGTGCTGCCGCTGCTCGCCGGACGACGGTTGCGCGGGCAGGGTACCGGCCGCGCCTGCGTCTATTTCGCAGCACTCGGCCTCGGCTTCCTGTTCATCGAGCTGGTGCTGATCCAGGACGCCAGCTTCTATCTTGACGACGCGACGCTGGGCTTCACCGTGGTGCTCGCGGCGATGCTGATCGCGGCGGGGCTGGGCAGCCTGGCCTCCGGCATGATCGGGCGGCCGCGCCGGGCGGTTGCGATGGCCGCGATCGCCGTGGTGGCCTGGGCGCTGGCGATGCGACTCGGGGCCTGGCCAGCGATGCTGGCGACGCTCGGCTGGGCGCTGCCGGCACGCGCGGCGCTGGTGCTGCTGGCCGTGGCGCCGGTCGCCTTCGTCATGGGCCTGCCCTTCCCGCTCGGCCTCGGACGGATCCGGCGCGGCCCCTTCCTGCCCTGGGCCTGGGCTCTCAACGGCGCGTTTTCCGTGGTTGCGACGCCGCTGGCGAACCTGCTCGCCCTCGAACGCGGCTTCGCGGTGGTTCTCAGCGCGGCGGCGCTGCTCTATGGAGTGGCGGCGCTGACTTTCCCGAGCGCGAGGAGCGAAAATTGAACCGAGAGCTGACACGTCGCCGTATCGTCGCCACCGCCATCGCGGCTCCGTTCCTCGCCTCCGCGGCCGACACCTCGGCCCAGACGACGCCGGCGCCAGCGACGCCGATGCCGACAACTCAGGCACCGGCGGCACCGGCGAGCCAGGCATCGGCGAACCAGGCATCGGCGAACCAGGCATCGGGGACGGGCTCCGCGACCACGAGCCCTGCTGACGCCACGCAGAGCACGGACGCGCGCCACGGCGTGGACGTGAGCAAGGGCGGCTGGACGCTGCAGACCTACGAGGCGGCGATGCGCGCGGGCGGGCGGCCGGCGCGGATCTCGGCGGCCGAGTTCCGGGCGATCCAGGATCGTCGGCCGGCGGCGCTGAAGCGCATTGCGACCTACCTGAAATCGCATCTCGGCCATGCGGATCCAGCAGTGCTCGCTGCGTTCGCGGCCGTGCCTCGCGAGTACTACCACTACAATTACGAGCAGCACATGCCGGTGCCGGCCGAGGCTTACGAAAGCGATCCGAAGCCATGGGCCATCGGCTATGGCTCGGCGCTGTCGGACTATCTCGGCCAGGCCTACATGACGCAGGTGCTGAAGCCGCAACCCGGCCAGACCACGCTCGAGATCGGCACCGGCAGCGGCTATCAGAGCTCGGTGCTGTCGCGCATCGTCGACAAGGCTTATTCGATCGAGATCATCGCGCCGCTCGGCAAGGCGGTGCACCACATCTTCAAGCCGATCGGCTACGACAACGTCTTCACGCGCGTGGGCGACGGCTATTTCGGCTGGCCGGAAGTCGATGGTGGGTTCGACCGCATCATCGTTACGTGCTCGGCACAATTCGCGCCGCCCGCCCTGTTCAAGCAGCTCAAGCCGGGCGGGATCATGCTGATCCCGATCGGCCAGCCCTTCAAGCGCGGCCAGTTCCTCTACGTCTACACCAAGGATGCGCGCGGCAAGATCCACTCGCGGCGGGATGTCGGCGTGTTCTTCATTCCGATGACCGGCGCGATCATGAAACGGGCCGAGGCCATGGCGCAGAAATCCTAGGCCGCGCGGCGGCCGTGCGGGGGGAGGCAACGACGATGGCGGTGGCATGACGCCGGACTTCACGGCGCGCGTCCTCGCTCCCGCGGTCTTCGTCTTTCTCTGGTCGTCCGGTTTCGTTGCCGCGCGCGGCGTGAAGCCGTTCGTCGCCCCGGACCTGTTCCTGGCCGCACGCTTCATGGCAACGACTCTGATGTTCGGGCTCGTCGCCGCACTCGGCCGCCGCCCCTGGCCGCGAGCGCGCGACTGGCCGATGCACATGATCGTGGGCGGGGTGCAGTTCGGCGGCTATCTCGGCGCGGTGTACTGGGCGGTCGGGCACGGGCTCACCGCCGGGGTCGCGGCACTGATCGCCGCCCTGCAGCCGCCGATCACCGCGATCGTCGCCGCGCGCATGTTGCGCGAACGCGTGCCCGTGGTCGTCGTCGCCGGGCTTGCGCTCGGCTTCGCCGGCGTGGCCCTGGTGGTCGCGCGGCATCTCGGCGGCGCCGGAGGATTTCCGCCGCTGGCGGTGGCCGTCGCCTTCGCGGGAACGCTCGCGGTCACCGGCGGCATGATCCTGCAGAAGACGCACCTCGCCGCCGCCGACCTCGTGGCCACCAATGCGCTGCAGAATGCCGGCGGCATGGTGTTCTCGCTCGCCATGGCGCTGCTGCTCGGCGAGCATCGCTGGACCGGCGTCGCGCCACTCTATGGCTGGCTCGCCTATTCCGTCGTCGGGCTTTCCGGGATCGCCGGGCCGCTGTTCATCTGGCTGATGCGCCGCGGCGAGGCGGCGCGCACCACCTCACTGCTGTTCCTGGTGCCAGCGCTGTCGGCGCTGCAGGCCTGGCTGCTGTTCGGCGAGACCCTGGGGCCGGTGCAGATCCTGGGCTTTGCGGTGGCGCTCGCCGGTGTCACGCTGGCGCGCAGAAAGGGGGCATCCTGATGTTCGAGGGGTTCACCACCGCCGAGATTCCCGTCGCCGACGGCGCGCAGCAGGACGGCACGATCCGCGTCCGCCATGGCGGCTCCGGCCCGCCGCTGCTGCTGTTGCACGGCAACCCGCAATCGCACGTGATGTGGCGACACATCGCCGCGCGTCTGGCAACGCGCTTCGCCGTCGTGTGCGCCGATCTGCGCGGCTATGGCGACAGCCTCAAGCCCGCGGTGAGCGCCGATCACGCAGCCTACGCCAAGCGGCGCATGGCGCAGGACATGGTCGATGTCATGGCCGCCCTCGGGCATGGGCCGTTCCGTCTCGTCGGACACGATCGCGGCGCGCGGGTGGCGCACCGGCTGGCGATCGATCATCCCGGACTCGTCGAGCGCCTGGCAGTGCTCGATATCGTTCCGACAATTGAACATTTCGAGCGCACCGACATGGACTTCGCGCTCGGCTACTATCACTGGTTCTGGTTCGCCCAGCCGCACCCGTTCCCCGAAAACCTGATCGACGCGGCACCGGAGGTATGGCTGCGCTCGCACACGGCGCGCGGCACCGCGCCGGAGGCACTGTTCGGCGCCGAGGCGTGGGCGGAATACCTGCGCCACGCCCGCGAACCCGCCAACATCCGCGGCATGTGCGAGGACTACCGCGCCGCCGCGTCGATCGACCTCGAGCACGACCGGGCAAGCCGCGCGGCCGGTCATCGTATCGGCTGCGACACGTTGGTGCTGTGGGGGGAGAGAGGCAGGATCGGCACCTGGTACGAGCCACTGGAAGTCTGGGCCCCCTATGTCGCGGGCCACGTGACCGGCCATGCGATCCCGAGCGGACATTACCTGGCGGAGGAAGCGCCGGTGGAAACCTTCGCGGCGCTGGAGGCGTTTCTCGGCTGACCACCGCCGAGAGCAATATCCGGCCGGATCGCATCATTGAGAGGCATTGCCCGCTCTGGAAAACATCGAATCCAGAGCAGGCGATGATCGTTACGGTTGCAGCGGACGCCAGTATTCCGCGACGTAGCCGTCGGCGTCCGCATGCGCGATCCGGGCGGCGATGA
>JAJXSZ010000214.1 GCA_021784255.1 Pseudomonadota bacterium
GTCGAGCGGGCCGTTGCCCGGACCCGTGTCGAACGCCAGCAACGCGTCGTCCGCGCCCAGCCAGGTGACGTTGCCGACGCCGCCGAGATTGAGCACCGCGAGCGGGTGGGCGAGATCGTGCGCCAGAGTCTGGTGGTAGACCGGCGCGAGCGGGGCCCCCTCGCCGCCCGCCGCCACATCGGCGAGACGGAAATCGCACGCGACGGGCAGGCCGCATGCGCGCGCCAGCAGCGCGGCGTCGCCGATCTGCCAGGTCCGCCGGCGCTGCGGCTGGTGCAGGATGGTCTGGCCGTGAAAGCCGATCAGGTCGGTGGGCGCCGCGAGGGCACGGACCGCCTCGACATGTCGCTGCGTCAGCAATGCCGTCGCTTCGAGCAGGTCCGGATCGTCTGCCCGCAGGCCCGCCGGGGCCCGGTCGAGCAGCCGGCGCAGCCGCGCGCGCAGCACCGGATCATAGGGCAGCGTGAGCGCGGAGCCGGTGGCGACGACACGCTCGCCATCGGTCTCGATCCAGGCCGCGTCCACGCCGTCGAGCGAGGTGCCGCTCATCAGCCCGATCGCGCGCAGGATTGGCCGGCTCATGGCGCGATGCTAAAGCGCCGCGCCCACCCCGACCAGAGTTGGAACCGACGATGCCGACCGACGAATACCTGCACCAAGCGCGCGCGCGCGGATTCCTGCATCAGTGCACCGACGAGGAAGGTCTCGCGGCAGCGCTGCGCGCCGGCATCGTCGCGGGCTATGTCGGGTTCGATTGCACCGCGGACAGTCTGCACGTGGGCAACCTCGTCGGCATCATGAACCTGCGGCTGCTGCAGCGCTGCGGCCATCGGCCGGTGCCGCTGATGGGCGGCGGAACGACGAAGATCGGCGATCCGTCGGGCAAGGACGAGAGCCGGCAGTTGCTCACGGTCGAGAAGATCGCCGAGAACATGGCGGGGATCCGCCGCTGCTTCGCCCCGTTCCTCAGCTTCGGCGACGGGCCGACCGATGCGATGATGCCCAACAACGCCGACTGGCTCGACCAGCTCGGCTACATCGCGCTGCTGCGCGAGGTCGGGCCGCATTTCACCATCAACCGCATGCTGACCTTCGATTCGGTACGGTTGCGTCTCGAACGCGAGCAGGCGCTGACCTTCCTCGAGTTCAACTACATGATCCTGCAGAGCTACGATTTCCGCGAGCTGTTCCGCCGCCACGGCGTCGTGCTGCAGATGGGCGGCTCGGACCAGTGGGGCAACATCGTCTCCGGCGTCGACCTGGTACGGCGCATGGAAGGCGCGAGCGTCTTCGGCCTCACCACACCGCTGATCACCACCGCGTCCGGCGCGAAGATGGGCAAGTCGGTGAGGGGCGCGATCTGGCTGCGCGCCGACCGGCTGGCGCCTTTCGACTACTGGCAGTTCTGGCGCAATACCGAGGACGCCGATGTCGGCCGCTTCCTCAAGCTCTTCACCGAACTGCCGCTGCCCGAAGTGGCGCGGCTCGAGGCGCTCGCCGGCGCAGAGATCAACGACGCCAAGGCGGTCCTGGCGACCGAGGCCACGGCGCTGCTGCATGGCCGCGAGGCGGCAGAGGCGGCGCACCAGGCGGCCCGCGCGGTGTTCGAGGGCGTCGGCGAGGCGGCGCCGCCGGAAGTGACGATCGGCGCCGCCGAGGCGGGCGACGGCGTTGCGATCTACCGGCTGTTGGTCCTGGCCAGGCTCGCCACCTCGAACGGCGAGGCACGCCGGCTGATCCGCGGCGGCGGCGCGCGGCTCGATGACCAGGCGATCGAGGACGAAACGATGCTGGTGGCGCGCGCGCGGCTCACCGAGGGCGTGAAGCTCTCCGCCGGCCGCAAGCAGCACCGGATGGTCAGGATTGCGGATTAGAGCAGCATCCGACCAGATCGGATCCTCTGGTCGGATTTCCTGTTCCAGGAAACTTAGATTTCAGAGCAACTTATCTCCGGGCTGCCGGAGCCTGTCCGACGCTGGCCGCGGCAGGGGTTGCGGCCGCCGCGATGATGCCGAACCGCGATTAATCCTGGCTGCCCGCGGGGTGCGACGCGGTGAGCGTCCAGCGTGAACCGGGCTCGCAGAAGAGCGGCACGGCGTTGGGCGTGCGCACATTGACCTCGAGCCCCATCGCCGAGCGGACGCCGCGGAACAGGGCCCCGTGGGCAACGACGAGGACCGGCGCGGGTTGCGCCAGCGCGCGATTGATCGCGCCGACCGCACGTGCCCGCAGGCCGGCAAACGTCTCGGCACCCTCGGGCGTGTAAGCACCCTCGATCCAACTGTCGTACCAGGTGCCCATCGGCCGCCCTTCCTGCTCGCCGAAGCAGACTTCGCGCAGGTCCGCGTCGAGCTGCACCGCAAGACCCAGGGCCTCGGCGACGATATGGGCGGTGGTGAGGGCCCGGCCGAGCGGCGAGGCAACGATGGTGGCGATGCCGCGGCCGCGCAGCATGCCGCCCGCCGCCCGCGCCTGCGCGAGGCCGGTCGCGTTGAGCGGCACGTCGGTGCTGCCCTGGGACAGCCCCTGCGCGTTCCAGTCCGTCTCGCCGTGGCGGAGGAACCAGAACGATCTGGCAACGACCCGCGCTGTCGTCATCGCCGGGCCCTGAGCCGGATCGCCGGGAATGGTCACTGCGCTAATGTTACAGCCCCTCACGTTGCAGCACGCGCCCGACGGCAGGGCGCGCGAGGATGCGGTCGAAATGCGCCGCAAGGTTGGACGGAAGCGTCATGCCCAGGCGCCTGACGCCCCAGAACTCGACGAAGAACAACGCCGCATCGGCGATGGAGAAAGCGCCCAGGAGATACTCCTTGTCGGCCAGCGCCTGGTCGAAAGCCTGAAAGCCGGCGGCGACGATCTCCCGCCCGCGCGCCACGACCCGTTCGACATCGGCCTCGCCCGGAGCAAAACGTTCTGGGTGCAGGAGGCGCGAGAAACCCTGCATGTGGACGGTCGCGGTGACGTACTCCATCGCCTCCAGCGCGCGGGTCTGGGTTTCGATGTCGTCGGCCAGCAGCTTCGCCGCCGGATGGCTGCGCGCGAGCCAGAAGGCGATGGCGGGGAACTCGGTCAACAGCGAGCCGTCCTCGCGCACCAGCGCCGGCACCTTGCTCTTCGGGTTCAGCGCGCGGAACGCGGGCCGGAACTGGTCGCCCTCGCGCAGGTTGATCGCCGCCGCCTCGTAGGGCTCGCCGATCTCCTCGAGCAGAATGTGGATGCCCACCGAACAGGCGCCCGGCGCGTAGAAGAGCTTCATCGGCCGCCCCCGGGGTTTCAGTCGAACAGCGAGCTGACCGAGCTCTCGTCGGAGATGCGCCGCATCGCCTCGGCGAGCAGCGGCGCGATCGAGATCTGGCGGACATTGTCGGCGAGGCGCATCGCCTCGGTCGCGAGGATGCTGTCGGTGACGGTCAGCATCTCGATGTTGGAGGAGGCGACCCGCGCCACCGCGCCGCCCGAGAGGACGCCGTGGGTGACATAGACCGACGCGCTCTTGGCGCCGCCGGCGATCAGCGCCGAGGCGGCGTTGACCAGCGTGCCGCCGGAATCGACGATGTCGTCGACGAGCAGGCAGTCGCGCCCGCGCACGTCGCCGATGATGTTCATCACTTCCGAGATACCGGCCTGCTGGCGCCGCTTGTCGATGATCGCGAGGTCGAGCTTGAGGCGGGTCGCTATCGCACGCGCGCGCAGCACGCCGCCCACGTCGGGCGAGACGATCATCAGATCGCGCCCGGCGTAGCGCTGCTCGATGTCGCGGGTGAACAGGGGCGCGGCATAGAGATTGTCCACCGGGATGTCGAAGAAACCCTGGATCTGGCCGGCATGCAGATCCATCGTCAGCACCCGGTTGGCGCCGGCCTCGGTGATCAGGTTGGCGACGAGCTTGGCGGAGATCGGCGTGCGCGGACCGGATTTGCGGTCCTGCCGGGCATAGCCGAAATACGGGATCACCGCCGTCACCCGGCGCGCCGAGGAACGGCGCAGCGCGTCGCAGGTGATCAGCAGTTCCATCAGGTTGTCGTTGGCGGGATAGGACGTGGACTGGATGACGAACACGTCCTCGCCGCGGATGTTCTCGTGGATCTCGACGAACACTTCCATGTCGGCGAAGCGACGCACGGAGGCCTTGGTGAGCGGAAGGTTGAGGGCTGCTGCCACCGCCTCGGCAAGCGGGCGGTTGGAGTTGCAGGCGACGATCTTCATCGGACCTCGACCGGTTGGCGCGGCCGGTTCCTACCAATGTGGCGGGGGCCTGTCCATGCGCCGCGGGCGCGGCGGCGCGCCACCGGGCGAGCGGCCTCAGGAGCCAGGCGCGGCGATGCCGATGCGGCGGTCGATCACCTGTTTCACCCCGGCCGCGGCCTCGTGCGCGGCATAGACGGCGACGTCGCCCCAGGCATGCGCGAGTGAGCCGTGCGGCACCGCGTTCACCTGCGTCACGTGGCCGGCGAGGCCGTGCCGGTCCGAGACTTTCCAGTCGATGGTGACGTTGTCGAGCCCGTGCGTCCCGGAAACCACATCGACACGGCCCGCGACCGTGAAATCGGCCCCCTTGGCCGCGGTCTGAACGACGGTCCCGAGGGCCGCGAGCTCGCGCGACATCTGCTCGTAGAGCGCGGTGTCGCCGTTGCCGGGCGCGCCTTCGACGGCCAGCAGGCGCAGACGGGCGGAGCGATTGAGCAGGCTGTGCGGGTCGGCCTTGCGCTCGGCGAGACTGATCGTGGAGAGCAGCGAGGCGATCCGCGGCGCGACGGTCTTGGCGATCGAGCCCAGCGTCACGGGATCACCGCGCTGCCAGGCGGCGGCCGGCACAGCGGGGGCGGAAACGGCGCCGTGCGGCTTGCCATGCCCATCCAGCACCGTGAACCGCGGCGTGACCTGCGCCGGGGCCGTTCCGGCGGGCGCCGGCGGCACGTCCACCGCCAGGCTCCAGTCGCCCTGGTGCGGCGGCCCGGCCTCGGCGGGAACGGTCTGGGCAACGAGCTGGGCGGCAAGCGCCTGCGCCAGCAGCGCGGCGCTGGCGGGCGGCAGGCCCGGGGGCGGCGGAACGGCAAGCCGCGCCGGCGGCGGCACTGCGAGCCGGGCGCCGGCCGCGCCGGGATGACCCGCGAAAGGCCGTGGCAACTCACCGCAGCC
>JAJXSZ010000215.1 GCA_021784255.1 Pseudomonadota bacterium
AAATTGCCGAGAATACGCAGGCCGACCTCCTGGCTTTTCTCGACGTGAAACTGCGTCCCCGCACGATTGCCGCGCGCGACCATGGCAACGACGGGCCCGCCGTAATCGGTGGTGGCGATGACCTCTGAGGGGGCGCTTCCGGCGAGCGCATAGCTATGCACGAAATAGGCGTGGTCACCGGGAAACAGCCCGTCGAGCAGCGGGTGCGTTCCGGGCGTGAAGGCGAGTTCATTCCAGCCCATCTGCGGCAGGCGCAGGCCAGGGGCCGACATCGGCGCGATGTCGCCGGTGATCCAGGCGAAGCCACGCGTTACCTGGTGCTCGAGGCCACGTTCAGCCATGAGCTGCATGCCGACGCAGATGCCGAGGAACGGGGCGCCGGCATCGGTGGTGCGGATGACGGCGTCGCGCAGGCCCGGAACCGCGGCGAGGCCGCTCGCGCAATCGGCGAAGGCGCCCTGGCCGGGCAGCACGATACGATCGGCGCCGGCTACGGCGTCGGGGTCGGCAGTGATCCGGACATCGGCGGCGATGCCTTCGCGCTCGGCGGCGAGTGCGAGGCCGCGGGCGGCCGAGGCGAGGTTGCCGCTGCCGTAATCGACGACAGCGACCTTCATCGCGGCCCCTTCCGCAACGGGCTGGCCATCAGAGCGAACCCTTGGTGGAGGGGATGGCGTTGCCGAGCCGCGAATCGGGGCTGATCGCCATGCGCAGGGCGCGGGCGGTGGCCTTGAAGCAGGCTTCCGCGATGTGGTGCGCGTTGCGGCCGGCGCGGGCGGTGAGGTGGAGATCCATCAGCGCGTTGGTTGCCACGGCGCGGAAGAACTCCTCGAACAGCTCGGTATCCATCTCGCCGACCTTGGGCTGCGGGAAATCCGCGGCGAAGGCGAGATAGGGGCGGCCGGAAAGGTCGATCGCGGCCTCGGCCAGCGCCTCGTCCATCGGCACCAGGGCCTGGCCAAACCTGGCGATACCGCGCTTGTCGCCCAGCGCCTGGGCCAGCGCTTGGCCGATGACGATGCCGACATCCTCGGTCGTATGGTGAAAGTCGATATGCAGGTCGCCGCTGGCCGCGACCGTGAGGTCGATCAGCGAGTGCCGGGCGAGAGCGGTCAGCATGTGGTCGAGGAAACCGATCCCGGTCGCGATCTGGGCGCGACCGGAGCCGTCCAGGTCGAGCGTGACCGTGATATCGGTCTCGGCGGTCTTGCGCGCGATGGTTGCCGTGCGGGGCATGGGTGCACGGATAGCTGAGTTGGGCTGCCGATGCCACCCGCCCCCAATCCGTCATCCTGGGGGCGGGTGGCCGGCGGGTCAGTGGCTGATCTGCTCCAGCTGCAGATCACGGGTCCGCGGGCCGAAGACGCCGATCACCAGGATGACGATCGCCATGCTGATGGCGATGAAGACGCCAACGGCGGAGACGCCACCATGCTTCAGGAAGAAGGCGATCATTAGACCGGCGAAGGCCGCGGAGAGACGGCTCCAGGAATAGACGAAGCCAACGGCGCGCGAACGCACCCGTGTCGGATAGAGTTCGGCCTGATAGTTGTGGAAGGAGTACGACATTACGTTGTTCGAGAGCGTGACGAGGATGCCAAATATGATGATCGCCGCGCCGTTGCCCACCGTTGTAAACGCATACATGAACACCAGGATGCCAAGCGCGGCCCCGCAGATCTGCCATTTGCGCTCGATCTTGTCGGCGAAGGTCATGCCCAGCAGAGGGCCGATCGGGTTGGCGATGGCGATGATGAAGGCATAGGCGAGGCTGGTAGTGGTGTGGATGCCCTTGGCCATCAGCAGTGTCGGTACCCAGGCCGCGAAGCCGTAATAACCGATCGTCTGGAAGAAGTTGAAGACGGAGAGCATGATGGTCCGGTGACGGTATTGGTCGCTCCAGATGTCGGCGAAACGGCCCTGCTCCTGTTCCTCGCCGGCGTGGGCGCCCGGGGCGGGAAGCGGTCCGGTTTGCTCGGCGACCCGCGCTTCAATCATGGCGAGGACCGACTCGGCCTCGGCAACTCGGCCGTGGTTTGCGAGCCAGCGCGGGCTCTCGGGCAGCGCACGGCGGATAAACCAAACGAAAATGGCCCCGACCGAACCAATAAGGACCAGAATACGCCAGCCATCGAGGCCGAACGGCTTGGTAGGCACTAGCAGCCACCCGAGGAAAGCGGCGACAGGCACCACGCTGAACGTCACGAACTGGCTGAAGGCGTAGGCGCGGCCGCGCGTCGCGGCGGGGATGAGCTCGGCGATATAGGTGTCGATCGTTACCAGCTCGACGCCGATGCCGATGCCGGCGATGAACCGCCAGAGATCGACACCGAAGCCGGAGCCCTGGAATGCCATGGCGAATGTGGCGGCCGAATACCAGAGTAGCGAATAGGTGAAGATGGCTCGGCGCCCGAAGGCATCCGCGACGTATCCGAAGACGAGGGTGCCGACGAACAATCCGGCGAAGGTGGCGAAGACGAACGTACCGAAGCCGGCAGCCCCGACGAGGCCGAGGCCGGCAAAGACGCCAAGCGACGCAGGTGAGAAAAGCCCGGCCTTGATCAGGCCTGGAGCGACATACGCGGTGAAGAACAGATCGTAAAACTCAAAAATTCCACCAAGTGACAACAGGAGAATCAGTGTCCAGACGTAGCGGGAACTGGGAAGGCGGTCGAGGCGGGCGGCGATACTGGCCGTGCTGGCGGTCGTTGACATCTCGTTGTTTCCCCCAATTTTACCGGAAGCTTTCCGGGCCGTAAGGCGTCATCGGACGCGTTTCACCGCGTCGCGTCAACATTGATGCGGCGTCTCGGTCCGGTGGGCGAGATCCATTCCCGGCGTCCGTGGCCGGTATGCCACGCCCAAGAGGTGCTTGTGCCGGACGCGCCAGCAGCCCATGTGCGGTGCTCATGACCCAGGACAACATGACGGATTTCGCCGGCTGGCACGGCACGACCATCCTCTGCGTGAGGCGGGATGGGGCGGTGGCGATGGCGGGCGACGGCCAGGTGACGCTTGGTCAGACGGTGGTGAAAGGCAACGCGCGCAAGGTGCGCCGGATCGGCGGCGGGCAGGTGCTGGCCGGATTCGCGGGCGCCACGGCCGATGCCTTCACGCTGCTGGAGCGGCTGGAGGCGAAGCTCGAACGGTTCCCTGGCCAGCTTGAGCGGGCGTGCGTGGAGCTGGCGAAGGACTGGCGCTCCGACCGCTTCTTGCGGCGGCTCGAGGCGATGATGGCGGTGGCCGACAAGGAGCGCAGCTTCACGCTCACCGGCCAGGGCGATGTGCTGGAGCCGGAGGATGGCGTGATCGCGATCGGCTCCGGCGGCAATTTCGCGCTCGCGGCCGCGCGGGCGTTGCTGGGGGTCGACGGGTTGGGGGCGGAGGAGATCGCGCGGCGGGCGATGAGCATCGCCGGCGACATCTGCGTCTATACCAACCACGCGCTGGTGGTGGAGGCGCTGTGATGCTGGATGACGCCATGGATACGGGAAAGCAGGCGCCGGCGATGCGCGATGGTGGCAGGGAGGGGCCGAACTTCTCGCCGCGCGAGATCGTCTCCGAGCTCGACCGCTTCATCGTTGGTCAGAACGACGCCAAGCGCGCGGTGGCGATCGCATTGCGTAATCGCTGGCGGCGGCAGCGACTCGACGAGACCATGCGCGAGGAGGTGGTGCCGAAGAATATCCTGATGATCGGGCCCACCGGCTGCGGCAAGACCGAAATTGCGCGCCGCCTCGCGAAGCTGGCGCAGGCACCGTTCCTGAAGGTGGAGGCGACCAAGTTCACCGAGGTCGGTTATGTCGGCCGCGACGTCGAGAGCATCATGCGCGACCTGGTGGACGCCTCCATCGTGATGCTGCGCGAGGCGCGCCGGCGCGAGGTGCAGGCGAAGGCGGAGCTGGCGGCGGAGGAACGGCTGGTGACGGCGCTGACTGGCGAGCAGGCGGCGGCCGACACGAAGAGCAAGTTCCGCCAGATGCTGCGCGGGGGAGTCTTCGAGGACAAGGAGGTCGAGATCGCGATCGCCGAACCGGCGGGCCTGCCGATCGGCTCGATGGACATTCCTGGTATCCCGCCCGGGCAGATGATGAATCTGGGCGAGATGATGAAGGGGATGTTCGGCCGCCAGGCACAGCGCAGGAAGATGCCCGTGGCTGCAGCGCGGGTCGCGCTGGAACGCGAGGAGGCGGACAGGCTGCTCGACTCCGAAGCGCTCACGCGTGAGGCGGTGGCGCACGCCGAGAACAACGGCATCGTCTTCATCGACGAGATCGACAAGATCTGCGCGCGTACCGGCGAGGGCGGGTTCCGCGGCGGCGATGTTTCGCGCGAGGGCGTACAGCGCGACCTGCTGCCGCTGATCGAAGGGACGACGGTGAACACCAAGCACGGGCCGGCGAAGACGGACCACGTGCTGTTCATCGCTTCCGGTGCGTTTCACCTGGCCAAGCCGGCCGATCTGCTGCCCGAGCTGCAGGGACGGCTGCCGATCCGCGTCGAGCTTTCGCCGCTGTCGCGCGACGATCTCAGGCGCATTCTCACCGAGCCCGAGCATTCGTTGATCAAACAGTACGAAGCGCTGATGGCGACGGAGGGGCTCAGGCTGTCCTTCACGCCAGACGCGGTGGATGCACTGGCGGAGCTGGCGACGGAGATCAATGACAGGGTCGAGAATATTGGGGCGCGGCGGTTGCACACGGTGCTGGAGCGACTGCTGGAGGAAGTAAGCTTTGCGGCGCCGGACCGGGCGGGGCAGGCGATGGAGGTCGATGCGGCCTATGTACGCGAGCGGGTCGCGCCGCTGGCCGGCAAGGGTGATCTCAGCCGGTTCATCCTGTAGTTCTGTGATCTGATGTCCCACGCGTGCGGAGCGTTGTTCGTGCCTGATCCGTTTGTTGAGCCGGTCGAGCTTTCGGCTGCCGCAGCGATCGCCGCGATCGGCGACGACTTGGCGTTGTTCGACGACTGGATGGACCGCTACCAGCAGATCATCGATTGGGGGCGGCAGCTGCCACCGTTTCCCGATGCGTGGGCGGACGACGCGCATCGCGTGCCCGGCTGCCAAAGCCGGGTGTGGATGGAGGCGCAACAGCGCGACGGCAGGTGGTACTTTGCAGGTACCTCCGATGCGGCGATCGT
>JAJXSZ010000012.1 GCA_021784255.1 Pseudomonadota bacterium
GCGGCAGCATCCCGGCCAGTGCCTCCGCCGCCGGTCGCCGTGCCTCGGCATCGGCGAGGAAGCCGGCGACGATCGCCGCGACGTCGAGCCGGCCCAGCGCCGCCGACAGCTCCGCCTCGGTGAACAGGTGCCCGGCGATGAAACGGCCGAAGGCGGCGCCGATGCGCGCCTGCTGCGCCGGGATGATCGCGGTGTGCGGGATCGGCAGGCCGAGCGGATGGCGGAACAGCGCGGTGACCGCGAACCAGTCGGCGAGCCCGCCGACCAGCCCCGCCGTCGCGGCCGCCAGCAGCAGCGGCGGCAGGCGCCAGACATGGCCGGCCGCCGTCAGCGCCGCCATCAACAGCAGCAGCATGTGCGCGAACAGCCGATGGCGGGCGAGCGTGCGCCGTGCCTCCCGGTCCGGGTCCGCAGACTTCTGTTGCACCGCACAAACCTCCTGGGCCATGTTGTCCCATGGCCCTCGCGGACACGGCAACCGCCCAGGCGGAAAATCCCTCGACGGTCGAGAATATCGGCCTGGCGCGCGACCTGCTGGCCCTCGTCGCACGGCTGCGCGAGCGGCTGGCCGAGGACCCGTTCGCCAACCCGATCCTCTCGGCGGCGCTGGCGATGTCGCGGCGGATGGATCGCGGCCAGCTCTCGCTCCCGGCGCTGCGCGGCCTGGTCTGGCATCTGCGCGACCAGGCCTTCGCCGACCGCGCCGCCAGGCTCGCCGCCTATGGCGCGCCGCCCGGCACGGCGGTGGCGACGATCGCCCGCCTGATCCGCCCCGACCCCGCGGACAGTCCGGTGCCGTTTCAGGAATTCGCCGCCGCCGTCGCGCGCCCGCGCCTCGCCGCCGTGTTCACCGCGCACCCGACCTTCGCGCTCGCCCCCGCCGCGGCGGCGGCACTGGCCGCCGCCAGCCCGCCGCCCGCCGGCAGCCAGCGCCCGGGACCGATGACCCTCGCCGGCGAGTTCGAGCAGGCGATGGCCGCGATCGGCCATGGCCGCGACGCGCTCGACGCGCTGAACCGCGCCCTGTTTGCCGCCGCCCGCGAGACCTGGCCGGGCCGCTGGCAGAGCCTCGCCCCCTCGCCGCTGCTGCTCGCCTCCTGGGTCGGGTTCGACACCGACGGGCGGACCGATATCGGCTTTCTCGACATCCTGCGCTTCCGCCTCGCGATGAAGGTGGCAGCGCTGCAGCGGCTCCATGCCCAGAGCGGGATCGGCGCCACCCCGCTCGCCGCCACGGCGCGCCAGCTCGATGCGATACCAGAACGACAAACGCCCGACGCGGTCGCCAGCTTTGCCCATGTGCTGGTGGGTGGCGCGCCGGTCACGACCGCGCCGCTGCTCGCCGAACTCGACGCCGCGATCGCCACCGCGCAGGACCCGTTGGCGCTGCTGGTCACGCGCGCGGGGCTCGCCGCGCACGGGCTCGGGCTGGCGCACATGCACGCCCGGCTCAACGCCGCCCAGGTGCACAACGCGATCCGCCTGCGCCTCGGCCTCGCCGACCCGCCTTCCGACCCGGCGCGGCGGCGCGTGCTGCTCGCCGGCATCAACGCGGCGCTGGAACAGGTGCGCGCGGTGCCCGTCGATTTCGGCGCCATCCTCGCCGAGCAGGCCTCGGCCCCGCGCCTGATGATGACGCTGGCGCAGGTGGTGAAACATATCGATGCCGAAACACCGATCCGCTTCCTGATCGCCGAGACCGAGACCGGCTACACCCTGCTCGCCGCCCTGTGGCTCGCGCGCCATTACGGCATCGAGCGCCAGGTCGAGATCTGCCCGCTGTTCGAGACCGCCTCGGCGCTGGAGGGGGGAGGGCGCATCGTCGAGGAGGCGCTGCGCAGCCCCGCCTGGCGCGCCTATCTGCGCGCCCAGGGACGCATCGCGCTGCAATTCGGCTATTCCGACTCTGGGCGCTATGTCGGCCAGCCGGCGGCGAGCTACCTGATCGAGCGGCTCAAGCTCAAGATCGCCGAGGCGCTCGGGCGGTACGGGCTCGGCGACATCGAGCTGGTGCTGTTCGACACCCATGGCGAGAGCATCGGCCGCGGCGGCCATCCCGCTTCGCTCGCGCAACGACTGGACTATCTCTCGCCGCCGGCACTGCGCGCGAGCCTGGCCGAGCGCGGCCTGGCGCTGCGCGCCGAGAGCGCGTTCCAGGGCGGCGACGGCTACCTGCATTTCGCGACCGGCGAGCGCGCGGCGGCGACGATGGCCGGCATGTTCGCGCACGGCTTCGCGCCCGCCCCGAGCCCGGACGCGCCGGACCCGGTCTACGACGATCCCGATTTCGCCGCCGATTTCTTTGCCGCCAGCCGCACCGCGATGCAGGAGCTGGTCGAGGATCGCGGCTATGCGGCCCTGCTCGGCACCTTCGGCCCCGCGCTGCTCGATCGCACCGGCTCGCGCGCCGTCGCGCGCGAGACCGACGGGCTCGGCGGGCCGGCCGCGATCCGTCATCCGCGCGAGCTGCGCGCGATCCCCAACAACGCCATCCTCCACCAACTCGGCTGGCTCGCGAACACGGCGCACGGCATCGGCGCCGCGGCGCTGCGCCACGCCGAAACCTTCGCCGAAATGCGCGCCCGCTCGACCCGTTTCGCCACCGCGATGACGATGGTCGCCGCCGCGCTGGCCGCCTCCGACCTCGACGTGCTGCGCGCGATGGTGGCGACGCTCGACCCCGGCATGTGGCTCGACCGCGCGGCGCAGGCGCGCCTGCCGGGACGGCGCGAGGCGCTGATCTCGGTCGCGCGCTCGCTCGAGCAGCTCGACCTCTGGGCGCCGGCACAGGCGATGTTCCGCCGCATCCAGGCCGACCACGTGTCGCTGCGCGCCGCCTGGCCGGAGGCGCCGCGCATGGGCGGGCGGCTTGCGCTGCTGCACGCGCTGCGCATCGCCCTGATCCAGCGCATCTTCCTGCTCGCCGCCGCGATCCCGGATTTCTCACCGCGCCACGGCATCACCCGCGCGAGCCTCGCCCAGCGCCTGCTGCGCCTGGACGTGCCGGCCTCGCTCGCCTTCCTCGCCGAGGTCTTCCCCGCCTCACCCGACGCCGACGCCGACCGCGACTACGGCGAGCCGCGCGTGCCGCCGGAGGCCGGCGCCTACGCACAGGAACACGCGACCATCTTCCGCCCCATGGGCGCGCTGTTCGAGCTGTTGCGCGAGATCACCGTCGCGGTGACCCACGAGGTCGGCGCCTTCGGCTAGACCCCGGCGCCAAAGCCCCGCACAATCGCGCCGGGAGGGAAGGCATGGCCAGGTTCGTCCTGCTTCACGGAGCGTTCCACGGCGCCTGGTGCTGGCGCGACGTGGCGGCGCGGCTGCGCGCCGGCGGGCACGACGTCACCACGCCGACCCAGACCGGGCTCGGCGAGCGGCGCCACCTGCTCAGCGGCAGCATCACCCTCGAAACCTTCGTCGAGGACCTGGTGCAGCACCTGGCCAACGAGGACATCACCGCGGCGATGCTGGTCGGCCATAGCTTCGCCGGCCATGCCATCACCGGCGCGGCGGACCGCGTGCCGGCGCGCATCCGTCACCTCGTCTATCTCGACGCCGCCCTGCTCGAACACGGCGAGATCCCCTTCGACCGCAGCCTGCCCGAGACCGCCGCGGAGCGCGAGCGCGAGGCCCGCGCCTTCGGCGGCTTCGCGATCCCACCGCCGCCGCCCGCGGCCTTCGGCATTCCGCCGGGGCCGGAGGCCGAGCGGGCCGCGAGCCTGCTCTGCCCGCACCCGCTGCGCACCTTCCAGACGCCGTTGATGCTACGCAACAAACCCGGCAACGGGCTGCCCGCGACCTATGTCTGCTGCACCGACCCGCTCTACGCCAACCTCGCCTCCTCGCGCGAGCGGGCGCGCCGCCGCCCGGGGATGGCCTGGCGCGAGCTCGCCACCGGCCACGACGCCATGCTGACCGCGCCCGCCGCCACCGCCGACCTTCTCATGGAGCTTGCCCGATGAGCCGCATCCTCAACGTCGCGATTGCGCAGCTCGGCCCGATCGCCCGCGCGGAGAGCCGCCAGGCCGTCGTCGCGCGGCTGCTGGCGATGATGCGCGAGGCGGCCGCCATGCGGGCCGATCTCGTGATCTACCCCGAGGCGGCGCTGACCGCCTTCTTCCCGCACTGGGTGGTGGACGACGAGGCGGAGCTCGATGCTTATTTCGAGAGCGAAATGCCGGGCCCGGCGACACGCCCGCTGTTCGAGGAAGCGGCGCGGCTGGGCATCGGCTTTCACCTCGGCTACGCGGAGCTCGACACCAGTAGCGGACGCAAGCGCCGCTTCAACACGGCGATCCTGGTGGGCAAGGACGGGACGCTCCTCGGCAAGTATCGCAAGATCCACCTGCCGGGCTATGCCGCCCCGCGTCCGCAGCAGAAATTCCAGAACCTCGAGAAGCGCTATTTCGAGGTCGGCGATCTCGGCTTCGGCGTCTGGGAGGCGATGGGCGGCAGGCTCGGGATGATGATCTGCAACGACCGGCGCTGGCCCGAGGCCTACCGCGTCATGGGGCTGCAGGGGGTGGAGCTGATCATGCTCGGCTACAACACGCCGGCCGCCGTGCCGGCGATGCCGCAGACGGACCATCTGCAGAATTTCCACAACCGGCTGGTGATGTCGGCCGGCGCCTACCAGAACGGCACCTTCGTCGCCGGGGTCGCCAAGGCCGGCATCGAGGAAGGTGTCGACCAGATCGGGCAGAGCTGCGTCATCGCGCCCTCGGGCGAGATCGTCGTGCAGTGCTCGGGCCTCGGCGACGAGGTGCAGGTCGCGCGCTGCGACCTCGATCTCTGCACCAGCTACAAGCAGGACATCTTCAACTTCGCCGCCCATCGCCGCCCCGAGCACTACGGCCTCATCGTCGAGCGCACCGGCGTCGGACCCGTTCTGGGAACGAAACCATGAGCTTCTCCGCAAACCTCGCACCGGCCCTGCCGGTGGATGCCTCGGCCGCGGCCCTGGCCGGGCGCGCCTGGCGGCCGGACGCCGGGGGCCCCTCCGTCGTCGCCATCCGCGATGGCCAGGTCGTCGACATTTCGGCGAACTTTCCCACCATGCGCGACCTGTGCGAGGCACCGGACCCGCCAGCCGCCCTGCGCGCCGCCGCCGGCGAGGCGCTCGGGCCGCTCGATGCCATCCTCGCCAACACCCCACCCGAGCGCCGCGACCGCACCCGCCCCTGGCTGCTGGCGCCCACCGACCTGCAGGCGATCAAGGCCGCGGGCGTCACCTTTCCCGTTTCGATGCTGGAGCGTGTGATCGAGGAGCGCGCCCGCGGCGACCTCGCCGCCGCCGCCGCCTTCCGCGCCGAGGTGCGCGCGACGATCGGCGACGACCTCGCCCGCCTCAAGCCCGGCTCGCGCGAGGCGCTGAACCTCAAGCAGGTGCTGGTCGCACGCGGCGCCTGGAGCCAGTATCTGGAGGTCGGCATCGGCCCGGACGCCGAGATCTTCACCAAGGCGCCGCCGATGGCCGCGGTCGGCACCGGGATGGATGCCGGGCTGCATCCGTCGTCGTCCTGGAACAATCCGGAACCGGAAGTGGTTCTCGTCGTCGCCGCCAACGGGCGCATCGTCGGCGCGAGCCTGGGCAACGACGTGAACCTGCGCGACATCGAGGGCCGCTCCGCCCTGCTGCTCGGCCGCGCCAAGGACAACAACGCCTCCGCCGCGATCGGGCCGTTCATCCGCTTCCTCGATGCCGCCTTCACCCTCGACGACATCCGCTCGACGGTGGTGACGCTCGGGGTCGCCGGCGACGATGGCTTCCGCCTCGAAGGCTCGTCCTCGATGGCGCTGATCGCGCGCGACCCTCTCGACCTCGCCGGGCAGATGCTCAACGCGCATCACCACTACCCCGACGGCGCCGTGCTCTATTGCGGCACCATGTTCGCGCCGGTCGAGGACCGCGACGCGCCGGGCCAGGGCTTCACCCACCATGCCGGCGACATCGTCACCATCGCCGCCCCGCGCCTCGGCCGCCTGGTCAACCGCATGCGCCGCACCGACGAGTGCGAGCCGCACCTCTTCGGCACCGGCGCCCTGATGCGCAACCTCGCCCGGCGCGGCCTGCTCGCGGGGCCGCGCGCATGATCCCGCTGCACCTCTATCTCGGCTTCATCCTCGCCAACGCGATCCTGATGCTGATCCCGGGCCCCAACGTCGCCTTCATCACCGCCAACTCCGTCGCCTACGGCACTCGTTACGGCCTGTTGACGGTCGCCGGGACCACGACCGGCGCCGGCGCGCAGCTCGCGCTTGCGGTGATCGGCATGAGTGCCGCACTCGCCGCCGTCGGCCAGTTGCTGACGATCGTCCACTGGGGCGGCATCGCCTACCTGATCTTCCTCGGCTGGCGCCAGTTCCGCGCCGCCCCGGTCGATCTCACCCGCATTCAGGCGCAGCCCCGATCCGGCCACGGCATCTACGCCCGCGCCGTGCTGGTCGCCGTCAGCAACCCCAAGACGCTGCTGTTCTTCGGCGTGCTGCTGCCGCAGTTCATCGACCCGCACCGCCCCGCCGGCCCGCAGCTCGCGATCCTCGCCGCGACGCTGCTGGTGATGGCGATCCTGCTCGACGGCGCGTGGGCAGTGGCGGCGGGGCGCGCGCGCGCCCTGCTCGCCCGCCACGGCCGGATGCGCAACCGCGTCTCCGGCGCGCTGCTGATGACCGCAGGCATCGGCCTGGCCATCGCCCAGCGGAGCCGGTGATGCGGCTTTCCGTCCTCGACCAGTCGACCGTCGTCGCCGGCATCTCGCCCGACGCCGCGATCCGCGAGAGCCTGGCGCTGGCGCGCCATGCGGAGGCGCTGGGCTATGCGCGCTATTGGCTCGCCGAGCATCACGCCTCGCTCTCCCAGGCCGGCACCGCCCCCGAGATCCTGATCGCCGCCATCGCCGCGACGACGAGCCGCATCCGCGTCGGCTCCGCCGGCGTCATGCTGCCGCATTATTCGGCGCTCAAGGTCGCCGAGCAGTTCCGTGTGCTGGAGGCGATCGCGCCGGGGCGCATCGATCTCGGGCTCGGCCGCGCGCCCGGCTCGGACCGGCGCACCTCCTACGCGCTCAACCCCAATGCCGATACGGCCGCGGAACATTTTCCCGTGCAGGTGCGCGACCTGCTCGCCTGGCTCGCCGGCGAACAACTGGTGGAGGGCCATCCGTTCCGCTCCATCATCGCCCAGCCCCAGGGGCCGACGCAGCCCGAGGTGTGGATGCTTGGCTCCTCGACATACGGCGCCGAGGTCGCGGCGCATTTCGGCCTGCCCTACTGCTTCGCGCACTTCATCACCGACGGCGCTGGCACCGAGGAGGCGATCGCCCTCTATCGCCACCTCTACCGGCCCTCCGCGCGCTGGCCCCGGCCGCTGGCCGCGGTCTGCGTCTGGGCCTGCGCGGCGCCGAGCCAGGCCGAGGCCGAGCGCCTGTTCGCGAGCCGCGCGCTGTGGCGGCTCGGGCGCGACCGCGGCGTCTATGCGCCGCTGCCGACCATCGCCGAGGCCGAGGCCCATGACTATTCCGATCTGGAACGTGCGCGTATCGAGGCGCTGCGCCGGCAGGCTATCCTCGGTACCGGCGATGCGGTCGTCCAGCAGCTGCGCGGGCTGGCGGCAGGCCTCGGGGTCGAGGACGTCGCGATCCTGACCACCGTCGCCGAACCCGAGGCGCGGCGGCAGAGCTACGCGCTGATCGCCGCGGCCGCGGGGATCACGCCCAGCCGCCAGGCCGCCTGACGCCGCGCCCGGCCTGCCAGAGGCGGAACCGCAGCAGGCCCCAGCCGACCAGGGCGGCGACGGCGGCGATGGGAATGAGGAACATCGCCAGCCAGAAGGCGAGCAGGGCGAAGACCGCCGCCCCGGCGAGAACGGCTACGACGACCGCCCAGAACACGATCCGGTCCGACAGCGAGGCGCGGCGCAGCGAGCCGTCCTCGTCGAACTCGATGGTCTTGCCGTCGCGCGCCAGGAATACGTGCATGCGCCCGATCTGGTCCGGGCGCGGATGGGGATCAATGGGATCGCTCATGAAGTCGCCTCCACCTCGGGGGCCACCAGCAGCGTCATCCCGTCCACGGCGATCACGGTGAGGCGCGCGTCCGGCGGCGCCTGGCCGGCCAGCAGGCGCGCCGGCCAGTCGCTGTCGCCGACGCGCACCCTGCCCTCGCGCCCCTCGAACGTCAGCGCCCGCGCCCGCCTTCCCACCAGCCCCGCGGCCTGCGTGTTGACGTCCGGCACCGGATGCCGCCGCCGCCGCAGGCCGACGCCGAGGGCGACCGCGATCACCGCGGCGAAGGCGAACACGCTCGCCTCGCCAACGAAGCCCAGCGGCACGGCGAGCGTGACCGCCCCGGTGGCCAGCCCCGCGACGCCAAGCCAGATCAGGAAGCCGCCGGGGTGCAGCAGCTCGAGCGCCATCAGCACCAGGCCCGCGCCGATCCAGACCAGTCCCGGGTCCGTCATGCCGACCTACCGCCACCGCCCTTGAGCAGTTCCAGCGCCTGGGCCATGGCGCCGGCGAACGCCGCCGCCTCCATCGGCACCACGACCAGCCGCGACCCCTCGGCCGCGGCGATGCGCCCGAATGCCTGCACATAGCCCTGGGCGATGAAGTAGGAGAGCGCCGCCGGCCCACCGCTGCCCGCCGCCTCGGCGACGAAGCGTGTCGCCGCCGCCTCCGCCGCGGCCAGCCGCTCGCGCGCCGCGGCATCGCGCTCGGCGGCGAGCTGGCGGCCCTCGGCGGCCAGCACCAGCGACTGCTTCTCGCCCTCCGCGCGCTTGATCGCGGCCTCGCGCTCGCCATCGGCCTTGGCGACGGTGGCGCGCCGCTCGCGCTCGGCGGTCATCTGCAGGTTCATCGCCAGGATCAGGTTCTGCGGCGGCTCGATCCGGCGCAACTCGACGCGGCTGACCTTGACCCCCCAGGGCGAGGTGGCGCCGTCGAGGATGCCCAGCAGATGGGTATTGATCCGCTCGCGCGAGGACAGCGCCGCGTCCAGCTCCAGCTCGCCGACGACGGCGCGGATATTGGTCATCGCCAGCGTCGACAGCGCCTGCGGCAGGTTCGCGACCTGGTAGGCCGCCTTCGCCGCCTCCATCACCCGGTAGTAGATGACGCCGTCCACCGCGACGGTCGCGTTGTCCTTGGTGATGACGGACTGCTCGGGGATGTCGAGCACCTGCTCCTGCACGTTCAACCGCCGCCCGACGCGATCGACATAGGGCACGATGACGTTGAGCCCGGGGTGCATCTCGCGGGTGAAGGCGCCGAACCGCTCGACCGTCCAGACCTGGCCCTGCGGCACCGTCTTGGCGCCGGCGAAGATGGAGACGACGACCAGCAGCAGCAGCAGCACGAAGATGATCTCGACCGCCCCCATTCGTTCGCTTCTCCACTACTCGCAGCGATTTCTAGCACATCGTGGCGCCGGCGTAACGGCGCACCGTCGCTCAGAGGTGGCGGCCACGCTCCATGATCTCGAGCGCATAGTCGTGGTAGCTCATGCCGAGCACCTCGGCGCGGGCGAGGCGGCGCAGCGCGATCTCGCGCGGCGGCGTCTTCCAGGCGCGCTTGTGGGCCCGCTTCCAGCACCACAGCCGCCAGGAGGCGGCCGGGTCGGGCGGCTCCTCCGCGTCGAGCGGCGGGCCGCCATTATGGCCGAGCGCGGGGCCGGTGTTGTCCATGGCGGTGGCGTTCACTATGATGGACATATGTCGCACATGCAAGAAGAGACTGGCGGCAGCTTTGCCGAATCCGCCCTCGCCGGGCGCCTCAGGCGCGAGCGCGAGGAGCGCGGCTGGACGCTCGCCGACCTCGCCGCCCGCGCCGGCGTCTCGCGCGCCATGATCAGCCGCATCGAGCGCGCCGAGGCAAGCCCGACGGCGGTGCTGCTCGCCCGCCTCGCCGCCGCCTTCGGCCTCTCGCTCTCCGCCCTGCTCGCCCGCGTCGAGGCCGACGCCCAGGGGCCGCGGCGCCTGCGCCGGCGCGCCGAGCAGCCGCTCTGGCGCGACCCCGAGACCGGCTATGTCCGCCGCGCGGTATCGCCGGAAGGCACGCCGGAACTGACCCATGTCGAGCTGCCGCCCGGCACGCGCGTCGCCTACCCCGCCGCCGCCTGCCTCGATGTGCGCGGCCAGTGCCTGTGGGTGCTGGCCGGGCGGCTCGATTTCAGCGAGGGAAGCCAGACCTACCGCATCGAAGCCGGCGACTGCATCGCCCTCGGCCATCCCGCCGACCGCGTCTTTGCCAACGCCTCGGAGCAGGTCGCCTGCCACTACCTGCTGGCTGTGGTCCGGGAATAGCGCGCGCCAGCACCTGGCGCCCCTGCGACCGGCGCCCTTGCGACCGGCGCCCTCGCGACCGGCGCGCCGCGATCGGACAACAATGTCAGGCGCGGGCACCGGAGCCGCGGCGCGTCAGGCCGCTTCCAGCGCCGCCTCGGCTGTGCGTACCGCGGTCATCGGGAAGGCGGCGCGCCCGACCACCTGGCCGCCGACGCAGGCGAGCCAGTCCTCGCCGCCGGGCGGCCGCGGGCGCAGCTCGATCAGCCGCGCATCATCGTCGAGCGCGACCGCCGGATAGACGCGCCAGCCCTCGCTGACCGGGCCCAGAAGACGAACGACGCGGGCGATGGGATCGCCCGCGTCGTCCAGTCCAACCCATTCCATCGTCCCCGTCTCCGGGGCCGAACGCCCGCGCCGCCAATGCAGGCGCGGCGTCTCCATCCTAGGCGCGCACCCCGGCGGCAAACCGCCCGGTGATCGCGCGGGCCGTGTCGCGGTGCCGGCAGCTGGCCGTAACCGTCATGCGCTCTTGGCCATGATCTCGTCCGCGATGTTGCGCGGAACCGGATCGTAATGGTGGAACTGCATGGTGAACGAGGCCCGCCCCTTCGTCATGCTGCGCAGGTCGGAAATGTAGCCGAACATCTCCTTGAGGGGAACATGCGCGCGCACCATCACGGTCGAGCCGCTGCTCTCCTGGGTCTGGATCATGCCGCGGCGGCGGTTGAGGTCGCCCACCACGTCGCCGACATGGTCGTTCGGCGTCGTCACCTCGACGTCCATGATCGGCTCGAGGATGATCGGCGAGGCCTTCTTCATGCCCTCGCGGAAGCACGCCTTGGCGGCGATCTCGAACGCCAGCGCCGAGGAGTCGACGTCGTGGTACTTGCCGTCCACCAGCGTGTACTTGAAGTCCACGGTGGGGAAGCCGGCGAGCACGCCGGTATCAGCCTGGTTCCTGATCCCCTTCTCGACCGCGGGAATGTATTCCTTCGGCACCGAGCCGCCGACCACCTTGTTCTCGAACACGATGCCGGCGTTGCGCTCGAGCGGCTCGAACACGACCTTGACCTCGGCGTACTGGCCGGAACCGCCGCTCTGCTTCTTGTGGGTGTAGGTCTCGGTATGGGCGCGGCTGATGGTCTCGCGATAGGCGACCTGCGGCGCGCCGATATTCGCCTCGACCCCGTATTCGCGCCTCAGCCGGTCGATGATGATCTCGAGATGCAGCTCGCCCATCCCCGAAAGGATGGTCTGGCCGGTCTCCTGGTCCGTCTTGAGCCGCAGCGACGGGTCCTCGCCGGCCAGCTTCTGCAGGCCGATCGTCATCTTCTCGACCGAGTCCTTGGTCTTCGGCTCGACCGAGATGTCGATCACCGGGACCGGGAAGGCCATCCGCTCCAGCACCACCGGATCGTCGCCGCCGGCAAGCGTGTCGCCGGTGCCGGTGTCCTTGAGGCCAACGAAGGCGACGATGTCGCCGGCGGCCACTTCCTTGATCTCGGCGCGCTTGTCGGCGTGCATCTGGAACATGCGCCCGACGCGTTCCTTGTGGCCCTTGGTCGTGTTGAGCACCGTGTCGCCCGACTTCAGCGTGCCGGCATAGATGCGCACGAAGGTCAGCGTGCCGTATTTGTCGTTGATGATCTTGAAGGCCAGGCCGGCGAACGGGGCGGCGGGATCGGCCTTGATGCGGCGGCGCACCTCCTCCGGCTGCTCCTCGGCGCCTTCCTCGCCGGCGACGGCGATGCCGGGCACGTCGACGGGCGACGGCAGGTAGTCCAGAACCGCGTCAAGAAGAGGCTGCACGCCTTTGTTCTTGAAGGCGGTCCCGCACAGCACGGGCCGGAACGCGCCGACGATCGTGCCGGCCTTGATGCAGCGCTTCAGGGTCTCGACCGCGACATCGCCCTTGTCGAAATACTCCTCCATCGCCGCGTCATCGACCGACAGCGCCGTGTCCAGCAGGTTCTGCCGGTGTTCCTTGGCCTGCTCCATCAGCTCGGCGGGGATCGGCTCGTCGTGGAACCTGGCGCCGAGCTCGCCGCCCTCCCAGACGATCGCCTTCATCTCCACCAGGTCGACGACGCCCTTGAACTGGTCCTCGACGCCGATCGGCAGCTGCAGCGGCAGCGCGATGATGTCGAGCTTCTCCTTCAGCGTCGCGAAGGCGCGGAAGAAGTCGGCGCCGGTGCGGTCGAGCTTGTTGATGAAGATGATGCGCGGGACGTTGTAGCGGTCGGCGAGGCGCCAGTTCGTCTCCGACTGCGGCTGCACGCCGGCCACACCCTCGATGATGAACACCGCGCCGTCGAGCACGCGCAGGCTGCGGTTCACCTCGATGTTGAAGTCGATGTGGCCGGGCGTGTCGATGATGTTGATGCGGTGGTCTTTCCACTCGCAGGTGACCGCCGCGGAGGTGATGGTGATGCCGCGCTCGCGCTCCTGCTCCATGTAGTCGGTCGTGGTGTTGCCGTCGTGCACCTCGCCGATCTTATGCGACACCCCCGTGTAGTAGAGGATGCGCTCCGTGGTCGTGGTCTTGCCGGCATCGATATGCGCGGTGATGCCGATGTTACGAATCTTCTCGAGCGCGGTCGTGGACACGATGGCCTCCATGGGGTCCCGGCCAGGGCCGGGCGCGTGCGGCGATAGATGTGGGTAGCACGAAAGGCGCGCCGGATGTGCATCCGGGCGCGAACGTGGGCGGCGCAATGCCCTCTCGCGCCCGATTTTGCAAGCGCGAACGCTTGACCGGGCGGCCGAATCCCCGTCGCGCCGCGCATGGCAGGGCTCCGTCGCCGGCGGCGCTCGCCACCGCTTCGCGCACCCCCCTCGCGCAACCTGCGAGCAAGCTTTGTCACATCCGGTCACGCGCGGCGGCGCTATCCCTTCCGCCATGACCCTCGAACCGATCACCGCGAGCATCCGCTTCGGCTACGGCCCGCGCCCCGGCGAACCGGCACCGGCGGACGCTGCCGCCTGGCTGCGCGGCCAGCTCGACCGCAACGACCCGCTCGCCAACGGCCCCGGCCCCACCGCCGTCCAGGGCCTCGAGGCGCTGCACGCCGACCAGCTCGACCGCAAGCGCAAGCTGAAGCCAGACCGCGTGCGCCGCCTCTTCCTCGCCGAGAACCGCACCACCGGCAACCACATGGTGGACACGCCGATGCCGTTCCGCGAGCGGCTGGTCTGGTTCTGGTTCAACCACTTCACCGTCAGCCTCAAGCGCCCCTTCGTCGCCGCCGTGCTCGGCGACTATGTCCGCACCGCCATCCGCCCGCATGTCACCGGCCGCTTCGAGGACATGCTGCTGGCGGTGATGCGCCATCCGGCGATGCTGCTCTATCTCGACAACGCGCAGTCCTTCGGCCCCGACAGCGTCGCCGGCGAGCGCCGTCACCGTGGCCTCAACGAGAACCTGGCGCGCGAGTGCCTGGAGCTGCACACGCTCACCCCCGCCGCCGGCTACACCCAGGCCGACGTCACCGATTTTGCGAAGATCCTGACCGGCTGGAGCATCGCCTACCCGGCCCTGCTCGCACGCGGCGCACCGGCCTTCCGCTTCTACCCCGCCGCGCACGAGCCGGGCGCGCCGGTGCTGCTGGGCCGGCGGTTCCCGCCCGGTGAGGCCGGCGGCATCGCCGCTCTGCGCTTCCTCGCCAACCACCCCGCCACCTATCGCGCGCTCGCGACCCGGCTGGCCACGCACTTCGTCGCCGACGCGCCGCCGGCCTCCTGCGTCGGCCGGCTCGAAGCCGTGCTCGCGACCACCCGGGGCGACCTGCGCGCGGCGGCCCTCGCCCTGATCGACGAGCCGGGCGCGGCGATCCCGCTCACCAAGCTGCGCACGCCGGTCGACTATGTGGTGGCGACCACGCGCGCCCTCGCCCTGCCGCCCCCCCGCCGCTTCCCGGTGCTGCCGGCGATGGCGGCGCTCGGCGAGCCGCTATTCGCAGCCCCGCTGCCCAATGGCTGGCCGGACACCGCCGCGGACTGGGCCGCGGGAGAGGCGATGATGCGCCGGGTGGACTGGGCCTACGACCTCGCCGCCCGCGCCGCGCGCCACGACCCGGTCGCGGTCGCCGACGCCGTGCTCGGCCCCCTGCTTTCGCCCGCGACGCGCGCGGCGGTGCACCGCGCCGGTTCGCGGCGGGAGGGCCTCGCCCTGTTGTTTGCCTCGCCGGAGTTCATGCGCCGATGACCGCCAACCCGCTCGTGCCCGCCGCAACCGGGCTTCGCCTGACGCGCCGCGCCGCCCTGCTCGGCCTCGGCGGCGCCGTCGCCCTCGGCCGCGCCTCGTTGGCGCTGGCCGCGGCGCCGACCGACCGCCGCTTTGTTGTGATCCTGCTGCGCGGCGCGCTCGACGGCATGTCCGCCGTGGTGCCCTACGGCGATCGCGACCTCGCCACCTGGCGCACCGGGCTGCTCACCGGCCAGCCCGGGCGGCCGGGCGGGCCGCTCGACCTCGGCGGCTTCTACGGGCTGCATCCCGCCCTCGGCGGCATGCACGCGCTCTATGCCGCGGGCGAGCTCGCGCCGGTGCACGCGATCGCCGGGGCCTGGCGCGTGCGCAGCCATTTCGAGGCGCAGGACTTCCTGGAGATGGGCGACGGCGAGCAGCGCATCGACAGCGGCTGGCTCAACCGCGTCGCCGGCACCATGCCGCGCCGGGGCCAAGGCGACAACGCCATCGCCATCGGGGCCACCGTGCCGCTGATCCTGCGCGGCCAGGCGCATGCGGGCTCCTGGCTGCCGGAGAATTTCCGCCCGCCCGCGGTGAGCCTCTACGAGCAGATCGCCGCCCTGAACCGCCACGACCCGGTGACCGGCCCCGCCTTCGCCGACGGGTTGCGCGAGCGCGGCTTCATCGCGACGATGCAGGGAGGAAGCCAGCGCGGTCCCGGCCGCTTCGCCTTTGCGGCGCTGGCGCGCGTCGCCGGGCGGATGCTCGCGGCAGCGGACGGTCCGCGCCTCGCGGCGATGGAGCTGGGCGGCTGGGACACGCATGTCGCGCAGGTGGCCCGGCTGCGCTACCCGCTGACGGAACTCGACCAGGGGCTGGCCGCGCTCAAGGAGGGGCTGGGCGCGGCCTGGGCGCACACCACGGTGCTGGCGGTCACCGAGTTCGGCCGCACCGTCCGCGCGAACGGCACCGGCGGCACCGATCACGGCACCGCGACCGTCGCCTTCCTCGCCGGCGGCGCGGTGGCCGGCGGCACGGTACGCGCCGACTGGCCGGGGCTCGCACGCCATCGCCTGTTCGAGAACCGCGACCTCGCGCCGACCGCCGAGCTGCGCGCGCTCGCCAAGGGCGTGCTGGCGCACCATCTCGGCCTCGACCAGGCGGCCCTGCTGCGCGTCTTTCCCGGCAGTGGCGGCGTCGCCCCCATGGCCGGGTTGATCAGGACGGACACGTAACGACCTCCAGCGCCGCGATCGCGGTGGCGAGCGCGTGGCCGAGCCGATTGCAGGCACGCCGCGCCGCGACCAGGCGGAAGCGCTGCTCGTCGCTGCCCGCCTCGCTCGCGGCGAGAAGCCGCAGCGGGTCCAGCACCGGCCACGGGTTCTGCGGCAGCGCCGGATCGTGCGCGAAACGATCGCCGCTGGTGTAGTCCATCGGCACCAGCGCGCGCGAGACCGCCATCAGCGCCCGATCGACAGCGGCATCGGCAGCGGCATCGGCGGCAGCGGCATCCGCGAGCGCGCCGGCAAGCGCGCCGAGGCGGCGTGCGCGGGCGCCGAGTGCCGCCAGGTCGAGCGCGCCGCCGACCCCCGGCGCCAGCTTCGCCAGCTCCGCCTCGAGGCCCAGGGTGGCGCGCCGGTAGTCGAGCGGCAGGCGGGGCGCGGTGAGCAGGCGCGCGAGGGCGTGCACATAGATGCGGGTGTCGCGGACCAGCAGCCCGGGCTCCATCTTGTCGAGCGTGTCCTCCGGCGTATGCCACCACCAACCCAGGCCGGCACCGCGGCGCGGGCCGCCGCCGAGCACGCCGGCCATCACGTTGTCCGCCGCCGCCGCCGGCTGCTCGCCCATCGCCATGAACATCGACGCCACGCCGATCCCCCAGAAGGACTGGTCGCCGGCCCGGCTCATCCGCAGGCCGGCGAGCTCCTGCCCTCCCTCGACACGGATCGCCTCGGCGGCAAGGCCCGCGAGTTCGGCCGAGCAGAGCGCGTCGGTCAGCACCGTGTTGCCGCGCGCGCCGGTGGAATCGACGTTGACATGCGCGCCGCAGCGGCGGGCGAGTTCCTCCCAGTGCGTGTCGGCATACCAGGCGGAGCCGGAATAGCGGCCGTGCGAGTGCCCCGACCAGAAGCACAGCCGCAGGCCGCGCTTCCACGCCGCGCGCTCGTGGCGCAGCAGTCGCGCCGCCTCCAGCATCGTCGCGTTGGCGCCGCCATTGTCCATCACGCCGAAATACCAGGTGTCGTGATGCCCGGAGAACAGCACGAAGGGCGCGTCCGGCTCGCCCTCGGGCATCAGCTCCGCGACCAGCAGCGGTGTCTCGCGCCAGGCCGTGTCGACCTCGGCGTGCAGCGTCACGTCGACCGTCTCGCCCGCCACCACGCGCGCCTTCAGCGCCGCGCCCGCGGCCTGGCGCAGGCTGACCACGGTGGTCCTCGGCAGCTCGGCTCGCGTCGCCTCGCTCGGGCTGCCCCAGACCGGGGAGATGCACATCTCGTGGAGGTGCTCGTGCGGGCTGATATGCACCTGCCCCACGGCACCGGCGCGCGCGGCACGCAGGCTCGCGCCCGGGTTGGCGATCCCCTCCAGCAGCACGATCCTGCCGCGCGCATCGATCGCCGCGAAATCCTCCGCCCGTCCGGCCCCGGCATAGACCACGGGCGCGCTGAGCCCGCCCTGCGGCGAGGGGCGCGAGAAGGAATGGGTGATGCAGTCCGGCTGCTCGTTGCCGATCAGGATGCGGGCGCGGCCGGGCAGGCTGATATAGGCCTCGTGGCGCAGCAGTTCGGTGCGGTAGCCGTAGCCGTCCAGCACCGCGCGCAGATAGCGGAAGCTCTCATACTCCTCCGCCGTTCCCGAGAGCTTGATCCGCCTGGCGAATTCCTCGAGATGGCGGAACATCGTTGCGGCATCGACCGATGCCGTGAGCGATGCCAGCGCGGCGCCGTCGATTCCGCTCATGCCCCTAACCTCCCACGTTGCGGCACAGGATGATCCCGCTCGCGTCCCAGGGCCAGAGGCCAGGGAGCCGGAGGTCAAAGGGCCCGCGAGCCATGGCGGGCGAGCGCAGGCCAGGGCAGTCGGCGGCAATGGGAATCGCCGCGTGCGGCTAGGTTGCGTCGTCCCGCGGAGACCGCCCATGCCCCTGCTCACCAGCCTGCTCGCCCGCAAGCGCCTGTTCGCCGGCATCGCCGCCGGGCTGGTCGTGCTCGCCATCCTGCCGGCGAACCATCGGCTGCTCACCCGCGCGCTGCTCGCCTGGGACCTCGGCGCGCTGCTGTTCCTGGCGCTGATCGCAGCGATGTTCTCGAGCCGCGACCACCTGCACCTGCCGCGCGACGCGGCGGCACAGGAGGAGGGCGAGTGGACCATCTTCGCCGCGACCCTGACCGGCGTCTCCGCGAGCTTCGCCGCCATCGTCGGCGAGTTCGCCCTGACCAAGTCCGGCACGCACCTGGCGCGCTACGAGCATCTCGGCCTCGTCGTCGCCACCCTGCTGCTGTCCTGGCTGATGACACAGACGCTGTTCGCGCTGCGCTACGCGCACGAGTACTACAGCTCGCGCCGGCACGACGGCAAACCCGATGGCGGGCTGCAATTCCCCGGCGGGCATCCGCCGGACTACTGGGACTTCGCCTATTTCTCGCTGGTGCTGGGAATGACGTTCCAGGTCTCGGACGTGCAGATCGTCTCGCGCAAATTCCGCCGCCTCGCGCTGCTGCACGGCTTCATGGGGTTCGTCTTCAACACCGTCATCATCGCGCTCTCGGTCAACGTCGGCGCGAGCCTGCTGTAGGAAACTCAGAAGCCAGAGCAGCTTATCTCCGGTCTGCCTGGGCCGGACAGGTTCAGACCGATCATCAGACAGATCGGAGGTTGCCCTAGCGTCGCAGCGCCGCCATCGCCGGGAACAGCCGGCTCCATGCCCGCAGCCCCTCGTCGAAGGAGGAGAGGCGGAAGAACTCGTTGGGCGCATGGATGCGCTCGTCTGCGACCGCGTAGGACAGCGTCACCGTCTCCAGGCCCAGCGCCTGCTTCGCCATCGCCGAGATCGGCAGCGTGCCGCCGATGCCGACGCGCACCGGCCGCCTTCCGTGCACCTCCTCGACCACATTCTCGACCACGGCGAGGTAGGGGTCGTCCTCCGGCACGACATAGGCGTGCGCGCCGTCATGCGGGTCGAGGATCTCGAGATCGGCGAAGGCCGGGCAATGCTCCCGCAGATGTTTCGTGACGGCATCGAAGACCCGTCCCGGTTCCTGCCCCGGCCCGAGCCGGCAGGTGATTTTCGCGCGCGCCTCATGCGGGATGATGGTCTTGCCGCCGGGCCCGGTATAGCCGCCGATCATGCCGTTCACTTCCAGCGTCGGGCGGAACCACAGGCTCTCCAGCAGCCGCACGCCGGGTTCCATCGCGCCCGGTCGCGCGCCGATCTCGGCGAAGAAGGCGGCTTCGTCGAAGGCGAGCTCGTCCATGCTGGCGTAGTCGCGGTTGCCCGGCCGCTGCAGCCCCTCGAAGAAACCGCCGACCGCGATCCGGCCGGCCGCGTCGTGCAGGGTCGCGAGCAGGCGCGCGAGCGTCATGGCGGCGTTGCCGACCGGGCCGCCGAACCGGCCCGAATGCAGGTCGCGCGCGGCGGTGCGCAGCACCACCTCCATCCCCATGAGGCCACGCGAATTGGTGTTGACGGAAGGCCGGCCCGGACGCCAGCGCCCGCCATCGGCCGAGACCAGCACGTCGGCGGCGAGCAGCTTGCGATGGCGGCGCATGATGCCGGGCAGCGAGCGGCTGCCGATCTCCTCCTCGCCCTCGATCAGCACTTTGACGTTGACCGGCAGCCGCCGCTCCGCCGCGAGCCAGGCCTCGATCGCCGAGACCGCGATCCACAGCGGCGATTTGTCGTCCGAGGCGCCGCGCGCGTAGATGTGCCCGTCGCGGATCGTCGGCTCGAACGGCGGCGTCTGCCATAGCTCCAGCGGATCGGGCGGCTGGACGTCGTAATGGCCGTAGACCAGTAGTGTCGGCCGGCCGGGCGCGCCGAGCCACTCGCCATAGACCGCGTCGTGCCCGCCATCGTTGAGATACTGTACCGAGTTGAGCCCGATGCGCTCGAACCGCGCCCTGAGCAGGGCCGCGGCATCGCGGATGCCCTGCGCATAGGCGGGGTCGGTCGAGACGCTGGGCAGGCGGATGAAGCCCAGCAGCTCATCGAGCAGCCGCGCGTGATGGTCGGCGATCCAGGCTTCGACGCTCATCGTCCGCCGTCCACCGAGATGATCTGGCCGCTGACGAAGCTGGCGAGCGGCGAGGCGAAGAACAGCACCGCGTTGGCGATGTCCTGCGCCGAGCCGAGCCGGCGCAGCGCGATCCGCTCGACCAGCGCCTGCTGGCCGTCGGCGCCATAGCTCTCCCATTGCCGCTCGGTCGTCGTGTTGCTGCGGATGAAGCCGGGGGCGACCGAGTTCACGGTGATGCCGGACGGCCCCAGCTCGTGCGCGAGCTGGCGGGTGAGCCCGACCACCGCGTGCTTGGCGCTGCAATAGGCCTGGATGCCGGTGAGCGACGCCTGCAGGCCGGCGCCCGAGGAGATGTTGACGATCCGCCCCTCGCCGGCCGCCTTCATCGCCGGCGCCGCGGCGCGCGACAGCGCCATCGCCGCGCCGACATTGATGGCGAAGATGCGGTCCCAGTCGGCGTCCGCCACGTCCTCGATCGGACGCATCACCTGCCCGGCGACGCCGCCGGCGTTGTTCACCAGGCAGAAAATCCGCCCGATCCCGCCGATCCAGGCCGCCGCCGCGCCGCGGTCGGTGAGGTCGACGACCCTGCCATGGATACCGGCATGGCCGCGCGCGGTCTCGGCCAGCTCCGCGCCATCGAGGTCGCAGCCATGCACCGTGGCCCCCAAGGCGGCGAAGCTGCGCGCGATCACCCGGCCCAGCCCGTGGCCGGCGCCGGACACCGCGACCGTCTTGCCATCGAAACGAATATTCATGCTTGCATGAGCTCCAGCAGGTTGGCGTCGTCCATCCTGCGCTGGCCGCGCTCGCATTCGTGGATCTGCGCCACCAGCGCGCGCACGGTGCGGCAGTCGATCCCGTGCTTCGCCCCGTACTCGACGATCGGCGCGATCTGCACATCGACCTCGGTCGGCCGGTGGCGGACCCAGAGGTCGCGCCAGATGCCGGAATGGGTCTTGGCGTTGGGCCGGTTGAACGCGACCATCGCCGCGACCGACGCGGCGGCCGCCTCCGGCGGGGCGTTGGGCATGAAGGCCCTGGGGTCGAAGCCGTTGAACCCCTTCGGATCGACCCCTTCGGCGAGCGCCACCTCCACCGCCTCGCGCCCGAGCGCGCGCCACAGCGCCAGCAGTTCCGGGCGCGCCAGGCAGTCGGCGATGCCGGCCGCGCCAAGCGCCTGCGCGAACAGCATCGCGCCATAGCCGAGCTTGCCCCAGAGATAGCCCCAGATCGCCTCCGTCACGATCGCGCCGGGCTCGAAGGCGAGCAGCGTCGCGTGCAGCCGTGCCAGCCGCTCGCTCATCCGCCCGTCGAGCTCGCCCAGCACCACGGCACCACGGCCGCCGAACATGACCTCGCCCGGGCGCATCCAGTCGGCGGAGAAATTGACGAAGGCGCCGATGGTGCGGTCGCTGCCGACGATGCGCCGGATGATCGTCTCGTTCAGCCCGTTCTGCGCCGAGAGCACGTAGCCGTCCTGTGCCAGGTGCGCCACCAGCGCGCGCGTCGCCGCCTCGGTGTGGTGCGCCTTCACCGCCAGGATCACGTGCTTCCAGGTGCCGCGCAGGTCGTGCGGCCGGAACGCCCTGGCATGGATGGTGAAATTCTCGATCGGGCCGGTGATGGCGAGGCCCGGGCCGTTGATCGCATCGACGTGCGCGCCCTCGATGTCGACGAAGGTGACGTCGTGCCCGGCGCGCACCAGGTAGGCGCCGATGGTGCCGCCGATGGCGCCCGCGCCCCAGATCAGGATCGGCTCGGCGATCGTCTGTGCCATCACC
>JAJXSZ010000216.1 GCA_021784255.1 Pseudomonadota bacterium
CACCCAGGTGAAGCCGCTCAAGCGCGGTGGCGGGCGGCGCTACTATCGGCCCGAGGACATCGAGCTGCTGCGCCGGATCTCCGACCTGCTCTACACCCAGGGCTACACGATCAAGGGCGTGCAGCGCCTGCTGCGCGAGGGCGGCGGGCGCCTCGCCGACAACATCCCGCCGCCTTCCGCCGCCGAGCAGGCCGCGGCGGCGGCAGAGCGGGGCGAGGCCCGCGAGCCGGAGCTGCCGATGCCCGGGCTCGCCCCGGCGGCGGCCAGCGCGAAGCCGGTGGGCAAGCCGCGGCCGGATGCCGAGACGGAGCGGCTGCGCGGCCTGCTCGCCGGCGTGCTGGAGGAGCTCGAGGCGATCCGCGCCCTGCTGCCTTGAAGCCGCGCCCGGCTTGATCGCCATCAAGGCCGCCTGCGGTGACGGGCGCTAGATGGGCACATGCGCAGGCAACCGCCGCGCGAAGGAGGTGACCATGGAACAGCGTCCGCTCGGGACCATCGTGCTGAACCAGAAACCGCTCACCATGCCGCCTTCGGCGACCGTCGGCGAGGCGTGCAAGCGGATGCGCGAGCGGCGGGTCGGCGCGGTGCTGGTGACCGACGAGAGCGGCAGGCTCGTCGGCATTTTCACCGGGCGCGATGCGGTCGCGCGGGTCGTGGCGGAGGGGCGCTCCAGCCACACCAGGCTCGCCGAGGTGATGACCGCGAAGCCGGAGACGATGCGCCGCGACATGCGCGCGGTGGAGGCGCTGCGGCTGATGCGCGACGGCGGTTTCCGCCACGTGCCGGTGGTCGACGGCGACCGGCTCCTCGGCGTCATTTCGCACGGCGATTTCCGCGGCGGCGAGATCGACCGGCTCGACGAGGAGACGGGGCTGTGGGAGCGCCTCTAGCGCTGCTCCCGCCTTACGTCTGCAGCACGTAGCTCCCCGGCGCCTCGCCGAGGGCCGGCAAGTGCCTGGCCGCGCGGCCCAGCGGCGGCGGTGTCACCGGAGCACCGGAGCGGTGCGCGAGCCAGGCGACCCAGGCGACCCACCACGAACCTTCCCGGCGCGTCGCCAGGCGCAGCCACTCGTCGGGCGAGAGATAGACATCGTGCGGCCGGCGCTCGTGCACGAGGTAGTGACGCCCGGGGTGGCCCGGCTCGCTCACGATGCCCGCGTTGTGTCCGCCCGCGGTGAGCACGAAGTCGATATCCGCGCGCGTCTCGCGGTGCAGGTTGTAGACGCTGCGCCAGGGGGCGATGTTGTCGCGGTCCGTGCCGACCATGAACATCGGCGCGCGCAGGTCCGAGAGCGCCACGGTGCGCCCGTCGACCTGCAGCCTCCCCTCGGAGAGGTCGTTGTCGAGGAAGAGCTGGCGCAGGTATTCGGCGTGCATCCGCGCCGGCATGCGGGTCGCATCGGCGTTCCAGGCCATCAGGTCGTTGGGCTGGTCGTCCTCGCCGAGCAGGTAGAGCCGCACCGCGCGCTGCCAGACCAGCTCGCGCGCGCGCAGCAGCTGGAAGGCGCCGGCCATCTGCCGTGAATCGAGAAACCCCTGGCGCCACATCACGTCCTCGAGCAGGGCGAGCTGGCTGTCGCTGATGAACAGGCGCAGCTCCCCGGCCTCGTGGAAATCGGTCTGGGCGGCCAGCAGGGTCACGGTGGCGAGCCGCTTGTCGCCGTCGCGCGCCATCGCGGCGGCGGCGATCGCGAGCAGGGTGCCGCCGAGGCAGTAGCCGACGGCGTGCAGGCGAGGCTGGCCGGTGATGGCGAGGGCGGCCTCGATCGCGGCCATCACGCCGCGGGCGCGGTAGTCGTCGAAGGCGACGTCGCGCATCGAGGCGTCGGGGTTGCGCCAGGAGATGCAGAAGACGGTGAAGCCCTGGCTCACCAGGTAGCGGATCATCGAGTTCTGCGGCGAGAGGTCGAGGATGTAGTATTTCATGATCCAGGCCGGAACGATCAGCAGCGGCTCCGGGCGGACCTGCGCCGTGGCGGGCGCGTATTGCAGCAGCTCGATGAGGTCGTTGCGGAACACCACCTTGCCCGGCGTCGCCGCCACCTCGTGGCCGGGGCGGAAATGCGGATCGGTGCCTCGGCGCAGGTTGAAGGCGCGCTCCTGGTCGCGCAGCCAGAGGGTCGCGCCGTTGAGCAGGTTGGTGCCGCGGCTGCGCAGCGTCGCCTCGATCACCTGCGGGTTGGTCCAGGGATAGTTGGACGGCGCCAGCGCCTCCATCACCTGGCGCAAGGCGAAGCCGAGGATGGCGAGGCTTTGCGGCGCGACGCCGCGCAGCTTCTCGAGCGAGGCGTTCCACCACGCCTCGGCCAGCAGATGGGCCTGGGCGAGCGCGTTGAAGGGCGGCATCTGCCAGCTTGGATCGCTCCAGCGCCGGTCGCGCGGGTCGGGCGTCGCGGCGGCCTCGCCGGTGCCCAGGAAAGCCGCGAAACGCTGCCCCTCGCGCAGCGCCAGCGCGCCGAGCTCGATCTGGCGGAACGGCGCGTTGGTGAGGTGGATCGCCCAGTCGAGCCAGGCGATCGCCAGCGCCGCCGGCGAGAGGGCGCCGGTGCCCAGCGCCTCGGTCGAATGGAACAGCCGGTCGAGATCGGAAAGGCTGCCGATCGGCGGCGCTTCGGGCAGCAGCGGCGGCAGCGACGTGCGCCGGCGCGGCGCCTGGCGCAGCGGCGCGGCCGGACGGGGCTGGCGCGGCCGCGTCGTGCGGGTCGTCGCGCCGGTTTTGCTGGTGGGTTTCCTGGCCATGCGCGGGATATAGGGCGCGCGGGCCGCGACGGCGCCATGATCGATATCAAAATTCGACATGCCACGGCTCGCCTCGGGCGCCTGTTGCCCCGACAAGGCGCGCGGGCTAGACCGCGCTCTGTCGGAGCGTAGCGCAGCCTGGTAGCGCATCAGTCTGGGGGACTGGGGGTCGTGGGTTCAAATCCCGCCGCTCCGACCAATCTTTTCAATGGCTTATGATTCTTCTGCGAGCACCTCCCTAAGGGCTCAGATACCAGATAGATACCACCTGCCCGGATTGGGGCACCCCGCTGACCCCGCAACGATGCGACGCCAGCGCCCCGAGGTCGCCCGCGCGGCAGACCGCAACACCTCGCGCACGGCATCGTGTTTCATCTCCTGCGGGCGGCCCGCGCCGCCTGCAAGCTTCGCCACGCGCGCCCGCTTTCGCCAGCCTGGCCGCGCACATTCCATCACGCTTCCGGCACCATCTTTCGTCTGTAACTCTCTGAATATAAACTGCTATTTTATTGCTTTTCCGAACGGATGCGGGCTCCGATAGGCAATCCAACTTCCCTCTCCCTCCGAAAACACCGGGGCCACCGGGGCCAACGGGGCCACCTCTGAATAACAATGATCGTTCAATGAGTTACGTGGCCCCGGTGCCCACAAGTGCCCGGCCCCGGTCCCGCAACACCGGGGCCACCCCGGCCACGCTCGGGGTCATGTCCTGGCCCCTGTGGCCCCGGTGTCGAAAATCTCCGGGGCCGGCCTACCGGGGCCGAATAAGATATTGATTTATCTTATGAATAAGATTGAGAAGAAGAGCACGGCCCCGGAAGCCCGGGGCGAACGCCGTTTTGCTCCATGTGGTACCGCTCAATCCACGTGGCACATGGCCGACCGTCCGCGAGCCCAATGTCTTGCGGAGCTGCCACCGTGGAAGGTCGCCGATGCGTCCGGCTTGGCGCCCAGCAGTCGCCTGGCCGCCTTCGATCCGCGCCCGCCAGATCCAACCGACTCAAGCTTCAGTCGTGCCGATCATGCCGGCGCTCGCCCTGCGCCGTGCCTGGGCGGCCATCCGTGGCGCGGCACGCCCGATCGCCTGGCCCTCCGCTGCCGCACGGCCTGCGCCATCGGCGCCGCTTGCGCAGCGCGTTCGGCAGCCGCGCCCATCCCGCCAGGCCAACACGTGCGCTCTCATGGCTAGCACCAGGCGCAATAGTCGCCGGAAAAGCTCATCCGCTCCGCCGCCTCCGGCGCGCCCCGATCATTCCGCATCGGTCTGGCGCGTCGAGCGCGATGCCGCGCGCACGGCCTGCACCGCAGCAGCTTTGGCACCGCCCGCGACAGGCCCCCGGGCACCAGTCCCCATGTTGCCGCAAGGGCACCTGCCAGCGTGGCGCCCTCGCGCCGGGCCCAGCGCATCGCCCGCGGGCCTACCGCCTGGCGCTGCCAGGCCGCCGGGCCGACCTACTCGCCGGCCACGTCCGGCACGTCACCGGACGGGATCAGGATAAGCCGCAGCCGCCCATGCCCAGGGATGCGCACCTTGTTCGCCCATCGAGTTTCGCCGCCAGTTCGCTCGCCCCGTATCAGCCCAGCCTTGCCGAGCCTGGCGCGCGCCTCGCGCCCCTCCATCCCGAGCGGACCGGCAACCTCGCGGTCGAATACCTCCGGGGCCATGCCATAGACCCATAGCCGCTCGCCGGCCTCGCTCACTTCCTGCCAGCGCCAGCCGGCCCGGTTGATCGTCTTCGGACCTTCAGGCAACGCGGGCTCAACTTGGCTGCCGTCATCGTCCTTGGTCGCCTCGCGCAATGGCTCGAAACGCGATGACCCATGCTCGGCGATAAAGCGGCGCAGTGCCGCGAAAAGGTGCATGTCCTCGCGGCTTCCCGTGCCGCCGCGCTCATCCATCCAGGCGCGAAACACGCTTGCCACCGCTGCCGACGCTGCGCCCGCGCTCCACGGCACGATGCCAAACCGCGCCGCCATCTCGCCGGCAACGGCCACCAGCGCAAGGCGCTGCGCCGCCCGCTTCACCTGCCCGTCGGCATCGCTCGGCACGTGCGCGCGCACCCATGCCGCCCTCTCATCGAGGATCGCCGCCGCCAGGTCATCGCCTGCCGCCAACCTTGCCACGACGGCGGCGACAAAGGCCGGCCCGGCCGTCCCATGGTGCTGCCTAGTGGCGCCCCGGATCGCCTGCGCAAAGGCTGCGCCATCGTCCGCGCCGTGCAGGTCCTCGAAGCACCCGAACGCTCCCGCAACG
>JAJXSZ010000217.1 GCA_021784255.1 Pseudomonadota bacterium
CGCGAAGATCTCGAGCGGCACTCCAACGAGGCCGATATTGGTCGGCAGATCGCCGAGCCAGCCCGTGATCCGGCCCGCGATCGTGACGCGGCGCTCGGCGACCACATCCACGGTGCGCGGCGCGCTGCCGGTGAGGAAGCGCCACATCGCGGCAAAGGCCTGCGGCGAATAGCCGGTCTCACGATGGTCGAGGCCGGGGATCGCGACATTGATCGCCCCGCGCAGCGCCGGCGCGTCATGGCCGGTGCCCTTGACCTGCGGCAGACCGATGGCGCGCCCGTCCGGCTGGGCGAACTTGTCGAGGTCGGTGCTGCGGATCGTCATGGTGCGCACGCCGGGCGCGACTTCCGACGGACCGGCGTTCAGGGCGCGCAGAAAGGCGGAACTGGCATTGAACTCGCTGCCGACCAGGATCGTCGTCGAGTCCAGCACGCCATGGTTCACACCGCCGCACAGGATCATCGCCTCGACCTGGCTGGCGCCGCCGGTCTTGACGAACAGGCGCGCGACAAGCCCGCCACGCGACTGGGCGACGAGCACCACCTTGTCGGCGCCGGTGCGGCGGCGGATGGCGGCGACTTCGTCGCTGAGCTGAGCCGCTTCCTCGGCAACGGAGGTGGTGCCGGGCTGCGGCACGTCGGCCACGCGGCGGGCGGTGGGGTAGCGGAAATCCACCGCATGCAGCCGGTCACGCGGCCAGCCATTGCTTTCGAAGCGCCAGATCGTGGTCATCCACAGGGCGGCCGTGTCGCCGTTGCCATGGATGAAGACGATGGGCGGCCTGACGGCAGCGCGGGCGCGCGGCACGCTGGCGGCGGAGGCCGCGCCGATCATGGCGCTGCGGCGGGCGATGGTTGATTGAGCCATGATTCATTCTGCGCCCGGCGCGCCACCGAGTGAAGGTCCGCCCATCCCCGCCCAGGCGCCCCGGTCTCGCTTCACGCTGGATTAACCCATTGATTTAAAAGATGAGACAGCCGTTCTGACTCTGGACGGCGCCCGGCCTTACCTTAGTTTAAGCCGCCCGCAGCGCCGCCGGCAGCTGCGCGATCGCCCGATCCACCAGCGCCTCGGCTTCCGGCCCCGACAGCGTGGTCCGAATGACCTGTTCCGACGCTACGGCCGCGATCTCGGCGGCGGCGAGCCGGACCTCGGTGACGGCGGCCTTCTCGGCGGCAGCGATGCGGTCGTGCGCCATGCGCTCGCGTCGCTCGGCGGAACGGGCCGCCTCCGCGGCGGCCTCTGCGGTGAGGCGCGCCGCCTCGCCCTTGGCGCCTTCGAGCATGCGCCTGGCCTCGGCGATCGCGTGCTCGCGCCGCGCCGTCGCGTCCGCCAGCATCGTCTCGGCCTCGCGGCGCAGGCGCTGCGCCTCCGCGAGTTCAGCGCGCACCGTCTCGGCGTGGCCGTCGAGCATGCCGGCCAGCGCAGCCCAGATCTTGCGGCCGAACAGCACGAAGAACAGGACAATCGCGATGCTGACCCAGTTACGGGGCTCGGCGAAGAACTCCATCGCTACCTCTTCACGCCTGCCGCGCGGCGAGCGCGGCGGCGACCGCTTGATTGACTGCCGCGTGATCCGGCGCACGACCGATCAGGCGGCCGGCGAGCGCTTCCGTCGTCTCCGTTGCCACATCGCGCAGCGCCGCCATGGCGCTGGCGCGCGCCGCATGGATGCGCGCCTCGGCTTCGGCGAGCTGGACGTCGAGCGCGGCCGTCGCACGCGATGCTTCCACCTCGGCGGCAGCCTTGGCCGCGGCCGCCGCCTGCGCCACCTCTGCCGCGGCAGAGGCCTGCGCCTCGCGGGTCGCTCGTGCCACTTCCGCGGCCGCCGCATCCGCTTCCAGCTTGGCCTGCTTCGCGGCGTCGAGATCGGCCCCGATCGTCCGCGCCCGCTCCTCGAGCACGCTCGCCACCTTCGGCAAGGCGCCGCGCGAAAGCAGGACATAGAGCACAACAAAGATCAGCGCGCCCCAGACGACCTGGCTGGTCGTCAGCGGATTGGCGAAGTCCATCTGCGGCAGGCCAACGGCGGCCTGGGCAGGTGTGACGCCCAGAGCCCATGCCGCCAGAGTCGAACCAGCCAGGGCCGAGGCGACCGGCAGCCGCGCCGCGGCAGGAAGCAGCCGCCGCATCGGCGTCAGATCGCGTAGAGGATGATGAACGCGATGACGAGCGCGTAGATCGCGATCGCCTCGGTCAGGGCGAAGCCGAGGATGCCGATGCCGAAGACGTTGTCGCGGGCCGAGGGGTTGCGGGCGATGGAGTTCACGAGGGCGGCAAAGATGTTGCCGATACCCACGCCTGCGCCAATGCCCGCGCCGATCATGGCGAGACCGGCGCCGATAGCCTTCGCGGCAGCAAGATCCATTGGAGTGTGTCCTTCCTTTTACGGGTTCGAGCTAAGCGGTTGCGCCGGTGCCTCAGTGCAGGTGCACGGCGTCGTGCAGATACATGCAGGCGAGCACGGCAAAGACATAGGCCTGAAGGGCGGCGACCAGGAGTTCGAAGCCGGTCATCGCCACGTCGAGCGCGAAGGGGCCGACGGCCATCACGTAGCCGATGGCGCCGAGGGAAGCGGCCATTGCCACCATGAAGCTGGCGAACACCTCGAACACCACGTGACCGGCCATCATGTTGGCGAAAAGACGAAACGAGAGGGAGATCGGCCGCGAGAGATAGGAGATGACCTCGACCACCACGATCAGCGGCGCCAGGAAGATCGGCAGGCCCTCGGGCAGGAAATACGAAAAGAAGTGCAGCCCGTGGGTGCGCAGCCCCACGAAGGTCGCCAGCACGATCACGAACACGGCCAGCCCGGCGGTGATCGCCAGGTGGCTGGTGACGGTGAACTGGTAGGGCACCAGGCCGAACAGGTTGCTGAACAGGAGAAAACTGAACAGCGTGAAGATGAAGGGGAAGAACGCCTTCCCCTCCTCGCCGATCTGGTCGATGCACATTCGGTGCACGAAGCCGTAGAGCATCTCGGCGGCCGCCTGCAGCCGCCCCGGCACCACGGCGCGCGGCGCCATGCCGAGGTGCAGCAGCCCCAGGATCAGCGCGCAGACGACGACCATCGTGAGGTTCGACTGGGTGAAGTTCACCGAGGCGCCCACCGGCCCGAGGGCGGTGGTGAGCTTGAACTGCCCCATCACATCGATCGTCGTCGCCACGCCCTACCTCACGGTCGCGCGATCGCTCGCGCTCATTGCAGTCTCAGGGTCTGGGCCCCTTCGGCCCGACCAGCCGCCACACGTTGCGGACGCCCGCGACGCCACCGAGGAGCAGGAACACGACCATCAGCAACGGCTTCGTGTGCAGCACCCGGTCCAGCCAATAGCCGAGGAACGCCCCCACGGCCAAGGCCGCCGCCATCTCGACGCCCACCCGCATGCCGATCCCGAGCAGCGAGGTCGCCGCCGCCTTCGCCGGGTCCGCGGGCTTCTCCAATCCCTGCCGTTGTCGCGCCTCTGCCAGCCGCCGATCGAAATCGGCACCTTCCTCGGGTGCATCCGTCATGGGACAACATCTCCCCGGCATGAATCCTTTGGGCAGGTCCCCCTTGCCGGAAACGGGCGGGTTGCTACCCTCGCCCCCCAAGGGTGTCAAGAACGACATGAACCGGAAAGTTTGCCGGCAAACCTGCCCGGATCGAACCGCCGGCCGCGAGGAGAAGACGCAAGCCATGAGCCGCCTGTTGCACCGCAGCCTGCATGCCGAACCAATCCGCATCGCGACCGGCGAAGGCATGTACATGACGACGGCCACCGGCGCACGGATCCTCGACGGGTCGGGCGGCGCCGCCGTCTCCTGCCTCGGGCACAACAACGCCAGGGTGAACGCCGCGATCGAGGCGCAGCTGCGCGCGATCGCCTACGCCCACACGACCAGCTTCACCAACGATGCCGCGGAAGCGCTGGCCGAGCGCCTGGTCGGCCATGAGCCGGGCGGCCTCTCCCATGCCTATTTGATTTCCTCGGGCTCCGAGGGGACGGAAGCGGCGCTGAAGCTCGCGCGGCAGTATTTCCTCGAGATCGGCCAGCCGCAGCGTACCCGCTTCATCGCCCGGCGCGCCAGCTACCACGGCAACACGCTCGGCGCCCTGGCGGCCGGCGGCAACGCCATGCGCCGCGCGCCTTACGGACCGATCCTCGCGGACGCGTTCAGCCACGTCTCGCCATGCTTCGCCTACCGCCACCAGGCGGCCGGCGAAGCCGACGAAAGCTACGTGGCGCGGCTGGCCGCGGAGCTGGAGTCGGAGTTCCAGCGCCTCGGCCCGCAAAACGTCATCGCCTTCATCGCCGAGCCGGTCGTGGGAGCGACGACCGGCTGCGTCACCGCGCTGCCCGGCTATTTCCCGGCGATGCGCACGGTCTGCGACCGCCACGGCGCCCTGCTCATTCTCGATGAGGTGATGTGCGGCATGGGCCGTACCGGCACCACCCACGCCTGGGAGCAGGAAGGGGTAAGCCCTGACATCCAGGTGATCGCCAAGGGGCTGGGCGGCGGCTACCAGCCGATCGGCGGCATCCTGATCCACAAGCGCGTCATCGCGGCGCTGCGGGCCGGCAGCGGCGCGTTCATGCACGGTCACACCTACCAGGCGCACCCGGTCGCCTGCGCCGCGGCTCTCGCGGTGCAGAAAGTCGTCGCCGAGGACGGCCTGCTCGACAACGTCCGCGCCATGGGCAAGCTGCTGGCCGAGGGCCTGCAGGACCGCTTCGGCAACCACGCCCATGTCGGCGACATCCGCGGGCGCGGCCTGTTTCAGGCCATCGAACTGGTGGCGGACCGCGCCACCAAGGAAGCGTTCGACCCCAAATTCCGCCTCTACGACCGGGTGCGCGAGGCGGCGCTCGACGCGGGCCTCTCGGTCTATCCGATGAACGGCACAATCGACGGCCGGCGCGGCG
>JAJXSZ010000013.1 GCA_021784255.1 Pseudomonadota bacterium
TCGTCGTGCGCGGGGTCGGTTGCCGCCGTCACCTCCACGCCGCCACGCACGGGGCGCTGGTCCAGCACCAGGGCCTCGGGGCCGAGCGCCGCGCGCGCCGCGGCGATCGCCTGCGCCGTGTCGGGAGCGGTGAAAAGGCGGAGCTTCATGCGGCATCACCGGCCGCGGCGGCGGTGCGGCGCATGCGGCTACAGACTCGCGATGGTGCGGATGCGCGCGCGCGAGCTGATCTCCGTCTGTGCCAGCACAGCGGTCGCGGGCCGCACGCGCTCGACGATAGCGCGCAGATGGAAGCGGATCGCGCTGCTTGCGACCAGCACCGGATGCTCGCCCGCTTCCGCGGCCGCATCCAGCACGGTGCGCAGGCGCTGCATGAAGGCGGTCAGGCGCGTTGGTGCCATCGCCAATTGCCGGTCCTCAACGGGCCCCACGAGCGCATCGGCGAAATCGGCCTCCCATTCCGGACCGAGGGTGACGATGGGGATGTAGCCGGCAGGGCCGGTATTTGCCTCCGAAATCTGCCGGGCGAGACGCGCGCGCACCGTGGCGGAGATGCCGGCGATGCCGCGCGCGCCGCCGGCGAGCGCCTCCTGGATACCCTCCAGGATGGTCGGCAGGTCGCGAATGGATACGCGCTCGGCCAGCAGCGCCTGCAGGACGCGCTGCACGCCGCCGGTGTTGATCTGCGACGGCACGAGATCGACGACGAGCTTCTGATGCTCGCGCGGCAGGTCGTCGAGCAGCTTCTGCGTCTCCGCGAACGAAAGCAGTTCCGCCATGTTCTGTTTGACGATTTCTGTGAGATGGGTCGCGAGCACGCTGGCGGGATCGACCACGGTGCAGCCGCGCAGCAGCGCCATCTCGCGGGTCGCCGGCTGGATCCACACGGCGGCGAGCCCGAAGGCCGGCTCGGTGGTCGTCTCACCGGGCAGGTCGACGGCGCTGCCCTTCGGATGCATGGCGAGTATTTGTGTCGGTCTCAGAACGGCGCGGCCGGCCTCGATCTCCTTGATGCGGACCACATAGGTGTCGGCCGGCAGCTCCATATTGTCCTGGATGCGCACCGGCGGCAGGACGTAGCCAAGCTCCTGCGCGATGCTGCGGCGCAGGCCCTTGATCTGCTCCGTCAGCCGCGGCGAGTCGCCACCGGCGAGCGCGAGGAGCCCATAGCCGAGTTCGAGACGAATCGTATCCATCCGCAGTGTCTCGCTGATCGGTGGCTCGGCGGGCACCGCGGCCGCTTGCGCCGGCGTTGTGGCTGGCGCGTCGGCGGGATGCTGACGCCGATACCAGGCGGCGGCGCCGGCAAGTCCGGCGAGTGTCAGGAACGGAAATGCGGGCAGGCCCGGCAATGCCGCGAGAATGGACGCGGCGCCGGCGGCCATGGCGAGCGGGCGCACGCTGCCGCCGAGCTGCCGGGCGAGTGCCTTGTCGGCGGTGCCTTCGGTCGTACCCTTGGTAACCACGATGCCCGCGGCCGTGGAGACGAGGAGCGCCGGAATCTGGCTCACGAGCCCGTCGCCGATGGTGAGGGTGGTGTAGGTGCGCGCTGCATCGGCGAACGACATGCCATGCTGCAGCAGCCCGATCGCAAGGCCGCCGCCGATATTGATGGAGGTGATGACGAGGGCGGCGATGGCATCGCCGCGGACGAACTTCGCCGCACCGTCCATGGCGCCATAGAAACCGCTCTCGGCCTCCAGCTCACGACGCCGGCCGCGGGCCGTCTTCTCATCGATGGTGCCGGCCGAAAGATCGGCATCGATCGCCATCTGCTTGCCCGGCATGGCATCAAGGCTGAAGCGCGCCGCGACCTCGGCGATGCGCCCCGAACCCTTCGTGATGACGATGAAGTTCACGACCAGAAGAATGGCGAAGATGATCACGCCGATGATCACATCCCCGCCCATCAGGAAGCCGCCGAACGCGGCGACGACATGCCCCGCGGCGGCGGGCCCCTGGTCACCGTGCGAAAGGATCAGGCGCGTCGTGGCGACATCGAGCGACAGCCGCATCAGCGTGGTCAGCAGCAGCAGCGTCGGGAAGGCAGAGAAATCGAGTGGCCGAACGAGGAAGATCGCGACCATCAGCACCAGGATCGAGCTGGTGATCGAGAGCGAGAGGCCGAGGTCGAGCACGAAGGGTGGCAGCGGCAGGACCAGCACGCTGAGAAGGGCAACGATGCCGCCGGCAAGCCAGACATCCTGGCCGGCGCGCAAACCCGCCAGGTGCGGCTTGATGCGATCCGAGAACGAAACGGGCAGCGTGACGGACACGGCTCAGGCGATGCCGCTGGCCGGCGGCGGCACCGCGAGTCCCTGGCGCGTGTAATCGCGTAGTTTGTTGCGCAGCGCGCGGATCGAGATGCCGAGCATGCTGGCGGCGTGTGTGCGGTTGCCTTCGGTTCGGTGCAACGTCTCGAGGATGAGGTCGCGCTCGACTTCTTCCATGCGCCGTCCGACCAGGGCGGCGAGACCCGGCGCGGTCGTCACCGCCGGTGCGGCGTGTCCCGGTTCCTGCACGCCGGCGGGTCGGACCAGCGTGCCGGTGATCTCGATGTCCTCGGCCTCGATCGAGCTGCCGGCCGCGAGCAGCACGGCGCGATGGACCGTGTTTTCAAGTTCGCGGACATTGCCGCGCCAGGTTTGGGCGCCGAGCCGCTCGATCGCGGCGGGCGTCAGGGCGCGCTCGGGCAAGCCGTTGAGCGTAGCATAGCGGCGCGCGAAATGGGTGGCGAGCGGCGCGATGTCGAGCGGATGCTCGCGTAGTGGCGGGATGCGCAGTGCGATCACGTCGAGGCGGAACAACAGATCCTCGCGGAACCGGCCAGCCGAGACCTCCGCACGGAGGTCGCGGTTGGTGGCAGCGAGCACGCGCACATCGACCTTCACCGGATGTTCGCCGCCAACGCGGTCGATCTCGCGCTGCTGCAGGGCGCGCAGCAGCTTGGCCTGGAGACGGATATCGAGTTCGGCGATTTCATCGAGCAGGAGCGTACCGCCGTCGGCGGCTTCGAATTTGCCGACGCGCCGTGCCAGGGCGCCGGAAAACGCGCCCTTCTCGTGGCCGAACAGCTCGCTTTCCAGCAACGTTTCGGGGATGGCGGCGCAGTTGAGGGCGACGAGGCGGGCGGCGGCGCGGCGGGATTGGCGATGGATGTGATGTGCCAGAACTTCCTTTCCGGTGCCCGATTCGCCGGTGATGAGCACAGTCGCGTCGCTGCCCGCGATCTGTTCGGCGCGCGCAAGGCAGGCGAGCATAGCGGGGTCGCGCGCGATCGGCGTGTTGGCATCACCGCTGGCCTCGGCAAGCAGGGCGGCGATGAGGTCGGGGTCGGGTGGCAGCGGCAGGAATTCCCGCGCTCCGGCACGCACGGCTGCGACCGCTTCCTCGGCGCGCGCGGCCACCGCGCAGGCCACGATGGGCACGCCAATCCGTTCGCCACGCAACGCCGCGATGAGCCAGGCCAGGTCGCGGGCAAGATCGGCGAAGACGAGGCCGATCGTCCCGTCCCGGCGCAGCGCGGCCAGGGCTGCCTCCTCGGTGTCGGCCTGGACGATGCCGCCGCCGCGCGAGCGCACGATGCGCGCTGCGGTCCCGAGTTCGGTGGCGAGCGAGCCAAGAACGAGAACACGCATGGCTAGCCGCTCTTCTCGGTCTTGATGATCTCGGTCATCGTCACCCCGAGGCGGGTGTCGTCCACCATCACCACCTCGCCTCGGGCGACGAGACGGTTGTTGACGAAGATCTCGATTGCTTCGCCCAATTTGCGGTCGAGCTCGACGACGGCACCACGACCCAGCTTGAGCAGCTGGTTGACCGGCATGGTGGCGCGGCCCAGCACGGCGCTGACCGTTACGGGAATGTCGTAGACCGCTTCGAGGTCGCGCGCCGCGCGCGACTGCGCCGTGGCGATGTCGGTGCCGGGTTCGGTGAGATCGGCGAGAGGAAGATCCTGGGTCATGGTGTCATTCCGAGGGGCTGGCGATGCTTTCGCCGCATGTTCCGAGGGAGGGTGCGGGGTCGAGCGCTGCGCTGAGAATGGCGCGGATGTCGGTACAGATCGCTGCCGGATCGAGGATGGCGCGGCCGTTGCGCCAGACCAGTCGCAGGGCGCCTCGGGCCATCGTTGCATCGGTGTCGAGGCCGATCTCCGGCGGCAGCAGGGAGCGCAGCTCGGCCGCATCGTCCGGGCAGACGGCAAGGCGCGGCGAGGCAGTCTCTCCGAGCGTGGTGAGCAGCGTGGTGGCGATGTCGGCCGTCGCATTCCGGTCGAGGCGCGCCTGCCAGCCGGGCAGGGCGGTCACGATCGTCGTAACGATCGCCGTTGCCAGTGCGTGCGCCGTTTCTGCGAGCGCGGTATCCAGCGCGGCGAACGCGTCGGCGAGCCCGGCGGCAAGCGCAACGCAGGCGGCGGCGAGAGCCTGGCGCGATTCGGCCGCTCGGGCTTCGCAGGCACCGCACATCTCCGTGCGCGCTTGCGTCCTTGCCGTCGCGAGCAGAGCCTCCAGATCCGGCAGAGGCGGCGCGGGCGAATCGAACTCTTCAGCCAACAACAGGGAGAGACCGCTATCCAGACTCATTCGATCATCGCCTCTTCGGTGGCCTCGCCGATCTCGATCTGGCCTGAGGCGGCCATTTCCTTGGCCAACGCGACGACGGCGGCCTGCGCCTCGTCCACGTCCTTGATCTTGACCGGACCAAGCGCCGCGATGTCGTCGCGCAGCATCTTCCCGGCACGCTCGGAGAGGTTGGCGAAGAACAGGTCGCGGATGCGCTCGGAGGCACCCTTGAGGGCCAGCGGCAGCTTGTCGCGCTCGGCTGCGCGCAGCACCGCCTGGATGGCCGTGGGCGAGAGGCGGCCGAGATCCTCGAAGGTGAACATCAGCGCCTTGATGCGATCGGCCGCCTCGCGGTTGCGCTCGTCGAGGGCCGTGAGGAAGCGAGACTCGGTTGCGCGGTCCAGATTGTTGAGAATCTCCGCCATCATCTCGTGCGGCTCGCGGCGCGCGCTGCGCGCGAGATTGGACATGAATTCCGCGCGCAGGGTGCGCTCGAGCCCGTCGAGCACGTCCTTCTGCACGCTCTCCATGCGCAGCATCCGCATCACGACCTCCATGGCGAAGGTTTCCGGCAAGGCCGCAAGGACGCGCGCGGCCTGTTCGGAGCGGATGCGTGAAAGCACGACGGCGACCGTCTGCGGGTATTCGTTACGCAGGTAGTTGGCCAGCACCGCTTCGCTGACGTTGCCGAGCTTATCCCACATCGTGCGTCCGGCCGGACCGCGGATTTCTTCCATGATCTGGGAAACGCGCTCACGCGGCAGAGTGCGCAGCAAAAGGCGCTCGGTGCCTTCGAGGCTGCCGACGAGGCTGCCGGCCGAACCGATCTGGCGCACGAAGTCCCCGGCGAGGCGTTCCACCTGGTCGGCGGCCACCGGGCCGAGCTGCGCCATCGCAGCCGAGACCTCGCGCAGCTCGTCCTCGTGCAGCATCGCAAGGACGCGGGCACTCGCTTCCTCGCCCATGGCGAGCAGCAGCGTCGCGGCACGCTGCGGGCCGGTCAGACGACCCTCCGGCTGAACCGCCATCAGCCGCCGCTCTCCGCGAGCCAGGCACGGATGATCGAGAGGGTCTCATCCGGATGGTGCTCGACCAGGTCGGAGAGATTCTTGAGTGCGGCGGCAGGAACGATACCTTCGATGCGCGGTAGCGATGTGTTGGAGCGGGCGGCTTCGGTGGGCACCGCTAATTCCGGCAGCGAGGCGGCGGGCAACGGCACGGGCAACGGCGTGGGCGCGGGCGGGGTCGCGGTGAGGCGCAGCATCACGGGGCGGAAGACGAGCAGCACCGCAAGGAGCGCCACGAGCGCGAGCGCCAGCGTCTGGGTGAGACCGGTCAGCATGTCCGGCGACGCGAGGGTCTGCAGCAGCGAATGCATCGCCGAGGTCGGTGCCGCGGCAAACCCGACCTTGGTCGGCATGCGCATGGAGACAATCGTGACGTTGTCGCCACGTTTCGCGTCATAGCCGATGGCGCTCTTGACGAGCGACGTAATCTGGTTGAGCTCGGCCTGGGAGCGGGGCGCGTAGGTCACGGTGCCGTTCTTCTGTTTTGTTGCCACATCCGCGACCATGACCGCGAGGCTGATGCGAGCGATGCTCGGTGCGGCATGGACGGTCGTGCGGACGGTGCTCCCAATTTCGTAATTCGTTGTATCCTGCTGACGCTTTTCCTGCGAACCCGCGCCCTGGCTGGCGGGCTGTGCACCGGGGAGATTGTTGGCGACCGAGACCGTGGGGGTCGCGCGGGTGCTGCTGCGCGTGTCGGTGCTCGTCTGCTCGCTGCGGGTTACCTGCTGGTTGGGATCGAATTTGTTGACCGTTTCCTGCGACGTGTCGAAATTCATCACGACAGCTGCCTGGGCATGGACGTTGCCTGCGCCGAGGCTGGGCACAAGGATCGCCTCCGCTTCGTGCGCGATGCGATTTTCGATGGCCTGGCGTAACGCTTCCGGGCCTGATGCGGCGGGGTTCCCGGTATCGCCATGATGCGCCAGGAGACGCCCCTCCGTGTCCGCGATCGCGACATCCTGCGGCTTGAGGCCGGGAACGGCGGCGACGACGAGGTTGAGGATCGTGTCGACGGAGGCGCGGTCGAGCCGTGCGGCGCCGCGCATGGCCAGCAGGATCGCGGCGCGGGCCGGCGGCAGATGCGTGACGAAAGCGGAGCGGGTCGGCAGGACGAGATGCACACGCACACCGGCGACACCGTCGATGGCGCCGATGGTGCGCGCCAGCTCGCCCTCCAGGGCCCGGGTTTCGTTGATGCGGTCACGAAAGCGGCTGGTGAACAATCCCTGTTGGTGGTCGAAGATTTCGTAGCCGACCGAGCCGCCGGAGGGCAGGCCTTGTCGCGCGAGCAGCAGCCGCGCCGCGGCGACGCGCGTATCGGGCACCATGATGGTACGGCCGCCAGCGGTGAGGGCATAAGGAATGTGGGCGCCGTCCAGCGCCTGCGTCATTCGACCGGCGTCGGTGAGGTCGAGGTGGCTGTAGAGCAGGCCCATCGGCGGGGTGCCGGCGCGCAGGGCGAGCATGAGCAGCAACCCGGCGACGGCGGCCGCGGCGAGGCCAAGGGCAACCAGACGCGTCGCGCCGAGGCCGCGCAGGTTTTCGAGAAGGTTGGTCACGCACCGAGAATGGCGGGCGTGGCTTGCGAAGCGGTTAATCGCCCGGCGGGTTTTGCCGGGCGCGCCGAGCAGTGGGCTCAGAGCGCAATCTGCACCTTCATCGCCCGGCCGCGATCCACCGCCAGCTCGAAGCCGCGCACAGCGTCCAGCAGGTCCACGGTCTCGGTCAGCAGCGGGCGGACATCGATGCGCCCGGCGGCGAGGAACTCCACCGCCCAGGCGAACTCCTCGTCGAAGCGGAAGCTGCCGCGCACGGCGATCTCTTTGGCCACCACGGTGTTGAGGGCCACGGGCACTTCCGGGCCACCGATGCCGACTTGCACGAGCGTCGCGCCCGCGCGCGCGGTCAGCAGCGCGTCGGCCAGTGCCGGCGCCGCGCCCGATGCCTCGAACACGACGTCGAAGACGCCCTTGTTTTCCGTGAAGGGCGCGAGCGCGCGCGGGTTCTCGCGCGTGTTCAGCGCCTGGTCGGCGCCGATGCGCGCGCCGATCGCGAGCGGGGCGTCGGCGATGTCGGTCACCACCACCTGCCGCGCACCGGCGTGGCGCGCGACCAGCACGCAGAGTGCGCCGATCGGCCCGCAACCGGTGACCAGCACGCGCCTTCCCTGCAGGTCGCCGGCCTGGCGCGCGGCGTGCAGGCAGACCGCGAGCGGCTCCGCGAAGGCGGCAATGGCGAGCGGCACGTCCTCGCCCACCGGCACCACCTGGTGCGCCGGGCAGACGTAACGTTCCCGGAACAGGCCCTGCACATGCGGCATCCGCATGGCGCTGCCGTTGAAGCGCATGTCCAGGCAGTGCCGCGGCATGCCGCGCAGGCAGTACTGGCAATGGCCGCAGGCCCGGCTGGGGTTGATTGCGACCCGCTGCCCGGTGCGCAGATGCGTCACGCCCGCGCCTACGGCGAGGATCTCCCCAGCCGCCTCGTGGCCGAGGATCATCGGCTCGCGCACGCGCACCGTGCCAAAGCCGCCATCCTGGTAGTAATGCAGGTCCGAGCCGCAGATGCCGCCGGCGCGAACGCGCACGGTGACATCGTTCGGGCCCATCGGGTCGAGCAGATCCGTCTCCTCGATGCGCAGGTCGCGGGCGGCATGGATGACGGCAGCTTTCATGGGTACGTTCCTCGGCTGGTATGGCCGCGCTCGCGCCCGGTGGTGGGCGGCTGGGGTTCGATGGTGATGTCGAACAGCGCGGGATCGCCTTCGTTCTCGAGCACGTCCAGCATACCGCCACTGAAGCCGACGAGTCGGTCGGCGGCAGCGGCGGCCTCGCGCGCGTTCCTGGCCTGGACGGCGTCGAGGATGTCGAGATGGCACTCGATGCTGCTGCGCAGCCCCTCCTTGGGGCGGACGCAGCTATGGTAGATCCAGCCGGTGCGGCGGAAAATGATGTGCAGCGGGTGCAGCGTGTGCTCCAGGAAAGGTTCGCCGGCCGCGGCGACGAGCAGCGCATCGATGCGTCGGTCCAGCATGTTAAACGCATCGACGGACATCGACGCCGCTTCCTCGCGCAGCCGACCCGCGAGGTGCAGGATCTGGTTGCGATGGGAAGCGGTCAGCCGCTCGCTGGCCAGGCGGACCACGAAACGCTCCATCTCGCGGCGCAACGCCACCAGCGTGCGCTCGCGTGCGAGGTCGACCGGGGCGATCCGCAGCCCGTGGCGCGGGCGGATGCGCAGCAGCGTGTCCGCGGCGAGCCGCTGCACCGCCTGGTGCGTCGGGGTGCGGCCGAGCTCCGTGTAGGCCTGCAGCTCCTGGATCGAGACCGGCAGACCCGGCCGCAGCGTGCAGTTCGCGATCAGGGCTTCGAGCCGGTTATAGGCGAGCTCCGCGAGGTCGGTGCGGCGCGGGCGCGCCGGCGCGCCGCCGGTCGCCTCCGCCTTGTCCGATCGCGCCGGAGCAATGCGGCGTTCCCGCTTCTGTTGCAGCGCCGGCATCACTTGTCTCCCCTCGACATACGTTCGGCCAGCTTAGCGTGGATCGGCGCGCAGGGGCATGGACGACATATTGTGATATTTTACAACATATGCAAACCTGCCATAGCGGGCACGGAAATGCGGGCGCGCGATGGCGACAGGCGATCCCGGGCAACGTTCCGGGGCGGGGGAAACGACGATGAAGATCACCATGCTGGAGACGCTGCGGGCGGCGGAGTTCGCCAACGTCCTGTGGGTGCGCGTCCACACGGATGGCGGCATCGTCGGTCTGGGCGAGACGTTCTATGGCGCGGAGGCGGTGGAAGCGCATATCCACAACACGCTTGCCGGCAGGCTGCTGGGGCGGGACGCGTTGCATATCGAGGCGCTGCACCGCGAGATGCTGAACCTGCCGATGGCGCAGGCGAGCACCGGCGTCGAACACCGCGCCGCCTCGGCCATCGACATTGCGCTGTGGGATGCGTTCGGCAAGCTCTGCGGGCAGCCGGTGCACCAGATGCTGGGCGGGCTGTGCCGCCCGCGCCAGCGCATCTACAACACCTGCGCCGGCTATGGTTATGTCCGTACCAACAGCATCAAGCCTGTCTCCACCTGGAATTTCGACGAATCCGCCGGCCCCTACGAGGACCTTAACGCGTTCATGACGCGCGCCGACGTGCTGGCGGAGAGCCTGCTCGCGCAGGGCATCACGGCGATGAAGATCTGGCCGTTCGATCCCGCGGCGATCGAAAACGACGGCGCCTCCATCACCCCCGCGCAGCTCAAGACGGCGCTCGAGCCGTTCGAGAAAATCCGCCGCGCCGTCGGCGACCGAATGGAGATCATGGTGGAGTTCCATTGCCTGTGGAACCTGCCGATGGCCAAGAAGCTGGCCCGGATCCTCGAACAATACGATCCCACCTGGTACGAGGACCCGATCCGCATGAACTCACCGCAGGCGCTGGGCGAGTTCGCGCGCAGCACCAGCGTGTGGACCTGCGCGAGCGAGACGCTGGGCACGCGCTTTCCCTATAAGGACATGCTCGAGCGCGATGCCATCGGCGTCGTGATGGCCGATCTCTGCTGGACCGGCGGCCTGACCGAGGGGCGCAAGATCGCCGCCCTCGCCGACACCTTCCATCGCCCCTTCGCGCCGCACGACTGCGTGGGGCCGGTCGGGTTCATCGCCGGTATCCATGCCTCCTTCAGCCAGCCCAACACGCTGATCCAGGAAAGCGTAAGAGCCTTCTACACCGGCTGGTATCGCGAGCTGGTGACGCAGATGCCGGTGATCGAGAACGGCTACGTGCTGCCGATGCAGGCGCCTGGGCTCGGCACCGAGCTGCAGCCAGCCGTCTTCGACCGCTCCGATCTCACCGTGCGCCGCTCGCAGGCGTGACGATGGGCGGGGCGATGTTCGACCTCGCTGGGCGCACCGCGCTGGTGACGGGATCCTCACGCGGGCTCGGCCGCGCCATCGCCGAGGGCCTGGCGGACGCGGGGGCCGCGATCGTGCTGAACGGCGTCGATGCCGCGCGGCTCGCCGAGACCGCGGCGGCGCTGCGCGCCAGGGGCGTCGTGGTTCACGAGGCCTGTTTCGATGTTACATCGGAACCCGAGATCCTGGCGGCCTTTGCGCGGCTCGACGGGCAGGGGATCGAGATCGACATCCTGGTCAACAACGCCGGCATCCAGTTCCGCCGGCCGATGGTGGAGCTGGACACGGCGGACTGGCGGCGGGTGATCGAGACCAACCTCACCAGTGCGTTCGTCATCGGGCGCGAGGCGGCAAAACGCATGATCCCGCGCGGGCGCGGCAAGATCATCAACATCGCCTCTCTCACCAGCGAGGCGGCGCGCGCGACGGTTGCGCCCTACACGGCTGCCAAAGGCGGCATCCGCATGCTGACCCGCGCGATGACCGCAGAGTGGGCGGCGCACGGCATCCAGGCGAACGCGATCGGCCCCGGCTACATGCTGACGCAGATGAACGCGGCGCTGGTCAAGGACGAGGCCTTCAATGCCTGGGTCGTCGGGCGTACGCCGGCGCGCCGCTGGGGCCGGCCGGAGGAGCTGATCGGCACCGCTGTGTTCCTCGCCTCGGCCGCGTCCGACTACGTGAACGGGCAGATCATCTACGTCGACGGCGGCATGCTGGCCGTACTCTGAACAAGGCGTGCTAACCGCCCGCAACGCTATCATAGGGAGAAGATGACGGTGTCAATAACGATATCGGAACAAACGGCGATGGACCAGGCCGTCCGCCACCTGGTCACGAAGTTCAACCCCAAGGGCAACCGGATCGGTTGGCTGATGATGGCCTCGATTCTCATCGAGGCCTGGGACCTCTACTCCATCGCCTTCGTGCTGATCTTTATCAGCCAGCAATACCATCCGAGCGCGCTGCTGCTGGGCCTGGCCGCGGCGGGAACGCAGGGAGGAGCCGTGGTCGGCGCGATCGCCGGTGGCTGGCTCACCGACCGGCTGGGAAGGCGCGTGATGTTCCTCTCCACCATGATCATGTTCATCATCTTCGCCATCGCCCAGGCTTTCGTGCCGAGCGTGGCCTGGCTTGCGGTGGTGCGGCTGGTGCTGGGTATTCCCCTCGGCAGCGACATCTCCAACGGCTACACCTACATCATGGACGCGATGCCCAAGGGCGATCGCGAGGTGATGGGCAATCGCTGGCAGTTCATGTTCGCGGTCGGGCAGGTGATCACGCTCGCGGTGGTCACCGTCTTCATCCTTTCCGGCATGGACCACGAGTTGATCTGGCGCGTGACGCTCGGCCTCGGCGTGGTGCCGGCGGCGGTGATCCTGTTCCTGCGCCACGACCTGCCCGAGACCGTGGTTTGGCTGGTCCGGCGCGGCCGTTTCCGCGAGGCGAAGCAAGTGGCGGCGCGGCAGTTCGACGACGCGCTCGACATGCTGCCGGACCATGACGTGACGGTGCCGCGGCCGCGCGCCATGGCGTTCCTCTCCGAGACGTTCCGCGATCCGCTGCGCGGGCGCGCGACCTTCGCCGGCTGGATCGCCTGCGTGGCGCAGAGCGGCGAGTTCTCCACCTTCGCTTTCTACATCCCGACGCTGTTCGTGATGGTGGGCGTCTCCACCGTGCTGGGCACCACGCTGGTGACGATGGCGCTCTATGTCATCGCTGCCATTTCCGGCTGGGTCGGGCCGCTGATCACGCCCAAGATCGGCCATCGCGGCATCAGCCAGTGGGGATTCGGCATCGTGCTGGTCTCGCTGCTGGTGGCGGCCTGGGCGCTGTTTCACGACGCCAAGATGGTACTGCCCTTCGCGGCGGCGGCGATGCTCTGGGGTCATTACTGGGATGCATCGAACTGCATGACCATCCCCTCGGTGGTGGCGCGGCCGCAGTATCGCGGCACGGCATCCGGCTTCGCCTACATGTTCGTCAAGCTGCCGGCGTTCCTCGCGATCTTCCTGTTCCCCTCGCTGTTCGCGGCCATCGGCCAGGCGAGCGCAACGCTGCTGGTCGCGGTCTTCCCGTTGATCGGTCTGCTCAGCGCGATCTTCATCCTGCCCGAGGTCTACGGCTTCGAGCAGGATTGAGGTTTCGCGGCCTCAGTCCAGCTTCGGCCGGATCACGTTCTCCAGCGCCTCGCCACGTGCGAGGCGCTGGATGTTGCGTGCGATGAGCTCGCGCCGGCGGGCGATCGTGCCGCTGGTCCAGCCCGACATGTGCGGTGTCATGACGATGTTGGCGAGTTCGTGGAAGGGCAGCGACGAAGGCAGCGGATGAGGTTCGCCGGGCGAGGGGTAGCGGTACCAGGTATCGATCACCGCGCCGCCAATCCGGCGCTGGGACAGCGCGTCATAGAGCGCGGCCTCGTCGATCACCGGTCCGCGGCCGACATTCATGACGACCGCGCTCGTGCGCATCGCCCCGAGTTCGTCCGTGCCGACGAGACCTTGTGTGTCCGCGGTGAGCGGCAAGGAAACCACGATCGCATCGGCCGCTGACCAGAAGCCGCGATCACGCAGGCTGAACGCCTGGTCGAACAGCGGCGAGGCCGGCACGGGCGAGCGGTTCGCCACCAGGACCCGCATGCCGAAGGCGCGCGCGCGTGCGGCGATCGCCTTGCCGATATGGCCGAAGCCGCACAGCCCGAGCGTCATCGCGGCAAGCTCGGGGTGCACGCGCGCGGGATCGCCCGACTGATAGGCCCAGTCGCCCTGGCGCAGCCGGGTGTCGGCCTCGGTCAGCGGCACACAGCGCGCGAGCAGGGCGGCCATGACGTATTCGGCGATGGCTGTCTCGTGGCCGAAACAATTGCAGACGAAGGCCCCGGACGGGACGGCATCGAGACGAATTCCGTCATAGCCGGCGGCCGGGGCGTGCAGCAGCTTCAGCTGGTGCGGGATCGGGCCATCGGCGGCGAAGCGGTTGGCGATCACCACGTCCGCCGCCTTATAGGCCTGGCGGGCGGCCGCATCGGGCAGGGTGGCGGGCAGCTGCGCGATCGCGGCTGGCATGGCGAGCAACGCGGCGAATCCCTCGGCGAAGGGTGCTGTATCCTCGCCATGAAACACGATTTCCAACATCACGCTCCGGTCGTTTCGTCGGTCGGCCGGCAGCATTAGAGTGGCCGGCACGCAACGCCGCAAGGGGAGGCACCGATGGCGAACGAACGGCTGAGGCCTGGCAGCTCCGGCAGGCCGCGGCTGGCGTGCGCGCAGGAGCGTTTCAGCTCTCCCGTGTGACCACCGGCATCCTTACCCACGCCGTTCGATACCCGCGCCGTTCGATCCGTTGGCGATGCCGCGAAGCGGCCCGCTCGTCAGAGTATCGGCAGCAGGATCCGGCTCGGCCGTGCGGTGTCGGTGAACAGGGTGATCCGCGCGACCCGTGGCAGGCGGCCTTCGCCCTCCGGCTCGCCACTCTGCGGGTTGACGTCGAATTTCGGGAAGTTGCTTGCTGCGATGTCGAGACGAATGCGGTGGCCGGGCAGAAAGCGGTTGGCGGTCGGCATCAGCATGACGCGGATCCGGGTGACCGCGCCGGGCACGCGCAGGCGCGGATGGGCATGGTCCTCGGCATAGCGCAGGCGGACAATCCCATCCGTGAGCAACATCGCGAAGCCACGCGGGTCGTCCGGCGTGGCGGGATGGACGTCCACCAGCTTGGCCGTGATGTCGGCGTCCGGCGCATCGACGGCAACGAAAAGCTCCGCCGTGATCGGACCGATCACCGTCACTTCGCGCTCGAGCGCCGGTGTCTGGAACACGAGCACGTCGGAGCGCGCGGCGAGCGGCAGATAGGGAGCGCGGCAGCCGAGGAAGTCCGGGCGCTCCACCTGGTCGAAGGCGCCGGCCGTCGCGACGGGTTCGAGGCTGCTGAAGGCGCCGCCGACCGTCGGCACCGGATGCGCCGGGTCGCTCAGCCAGGAACTCGGCGCGGCGTCGGCATCGGGCGCCGCGAGCGCGAGCCTGCCGCCGCGGTGCAGATGATAGGGACGGAAATCGACGCCTGGCGGCGGCCAGTCGGTGAAGGCCGACCAGCCGCCACCGTGGTCGAGATGGCCTGCTTCGGTACGCCTGCCGCTGCCGCCACCCATGACGAAGATGCGCGCCGCCGGTTCCGGGTTCGTCGTGCCGTCGAGCGCGTGGCGGAAATGCCGCAGGCGATACTGCCGCCAGTCGCCCGCCCAGGAATCGAGTGTCGCGCCGGCACCGAAATCGACCTCGCCGAACACGCGGTCGCTGCGGTCGCCATGCTTCCACGGCCCGAGGACGAGGCGCTGCGTGCCCCGCCCGGCGCGACGCAGGCCGAGGTAGTTGGCGGTCGCCGTGAACGGGTAGGGGTCGTACCAGCTCGACATGTGCACGCTGTCGGCGGGCGCGTAGCTTGCGTGCCAGCCCTCCGCCCAGATGCCAAGTTGTTGCCAGAACGCATCAAACGCCCCGTGCGTCCACTGCTCGAAGAGGTACGCCTCGTAATCGGGGTGATGGCGCAGCGGCGAATGGCCTGAGCGCCATGGGAGCGCGGTGAACCAGTCGCGGATGTCCTCGGCCTGCAGTGCCGCGCGCAGCACGGGATCGGCTGCCGCCTCGGGCGATTCGACGGCCTGGCGGTGTGCCCAGGTCGCCTGCTTCAGCTCGAACGCGCCCCATTGCCGGATGCCGCCTTCCCAGGCATTGGCGAAGCCACCGGAATCGAGCACCTGCGCCACCAGCCCCTTGGGGTTGAGGCAGCCAAGCGCCGCTTGCGTATGCGCCGCATAGGACAGGCCCATGGTGCTGATGCGCCCGTCGCACCAGGGCTCGGCCGCGAGCCAGGCGCAGGTGTCGAAGCCGTCCTCGCCATCGGAGAGGTATTTGACGAAGCGGCCCTCGCTGCCATGGCGGCCGCGCGTGTCCTGATAGACGACGGCCAGGCCGGCGGCGGTGAAGAACCGCGCGAGCTCGGCGCGCGCGACCGGCTTGCGGTCCGCCGCGGTGATCTCGCTGCGGCTGGTCTGGTTGCGCCCGTAGGGCGTTCGCTCGAGGATCACCGGGAACGGCCCCGCGCCCGGCGGGAGGTGGATGTCGGTCGCGAGGCGAACGCCGTCGCGCATGGCCACCATCCGCGTCTCGGCCATCAGGGTTCCTCGAGTTCGGTGGAAAGCGCGCGCAGCTCGGCGGTGTGCGGATGCGTCGTGCGGCCGGCGCGCAGGGCCTCCGCGGAGAGCGTCTCGACCACCTTGCCGCCCTGCATCACCGCGATCATCGGGCAGAGATGCGCCACCACCGCGAGGTTGTGGCTGACCATGATGTAGGTGAGGTTGCGCTCGCGCTGCAGGTCGGAGAGCAGGTTCAGCACCTCCGCCTGCACCGAGACATCGAGCGCACTGGTCGGTTCGTCGAGCAGCAGGATTTCGGGCGAGGTGATCAGGGCGCGGGCGATGGCCACGCGCTGGCGCTGGCCGCCGGAAAGCTGGTGCGGGTAGCGGAAGCGCACCGCCTGCGGCAGCGCCACCTCGTCGAGCGCGCGCGGAATCGCCGCGTCGGCGCCGCCGATGCCCTGCGCCACCAGCGGCTCGGCCAGGGCGCGGTCGACGGTCTGGCGCGGATGCAACGAACCATAGGGGTCCTGAAAGACCATCTGCACGCGACGGAAGAAGGCGCGTGTACGGCGGCGCGGCAGTTCGGCGCCGTCGAGCCGCATATGCCCGGACCAGTCCTCGTTGAGTCCGGCGAGCGCGCGCAGCACCGTGGATTTGCCGGAACCGGATTCGCCGACGATGCCCCAGGCGGTGCCGCGCGCGACCGCGAAGGAGACGCCGCTGACAGCCTCCACGCGTCCGAACCGGATGACGAGGTTGTCGACGACGATCAGCTGACACCGTCCATCCACGCAGGGTCGCGGGTCATGGTGGTCAGGCGCGCCTGGGGATGCGACAGGGTCGGCAGGCAGGCGAGCAGGCCGCGCGTGTAGGGATGCTCGGCGCGCGCGAGCCCCGCGGCCTTCAGTTCCTCGACGACGCGCCCGGCATACATGACCACCACGCGGTCGCAGAAATGTGAGACCAGCGGCAGATCGTGGCTGATCAGGATCAGCGACATGCCGCGGCTGGAGACGAGATTCTCCATCAGGCGCAGGATCTCCGCCTGCACCGTGGCATCGAGGGCCGAGGTCGGCTCGTCGGCGATCAGCAGTTCCGGGTCCGGCGCCATCATCATCGCGATCATCACGCGCTGGCCCATGCCGCCCGAGAGCTCGTGCGGATAGGCGTCCGCGACGCGCGCGGGATCGCGGATCTGCACCTGGGCGAGCAGGTCGAGGGCGGCTTGGCGCGCCTCGCGTCGGGTGGTCCTGCGATGCAGGCGCCAGGATTCGGCGATCTGCTCGCCCGCCGTCATCACCGGATTCAGCGAGAATTTCGGATCCTGCATGATCAGGCCGGCACGCTTGCCGCGGATCGCGCGCATCTGCCGTTCGCTCGCGGTGAGCACGTCGATGCCGTCGAAGGCCAGCCGGTCGGCGCTGACACGCGCCTCCGGCGGCAGCAGCTTGAGCAGCGAGCGCGCGGTGAGCGACTTGCCGGAGCCCGATTCGCCCACGATGCCGAGCTTCTCGCTGCCCAGCGTCAGCGACACGCCGCGCACCGCGAGCGAGGGGCCGCGCGGCGTGGGGAAGGCGATGCTGAGGTTGGCGATCTCGACCTTCATGAGCGCTGCTTCGGGTCGAGCACGTCGCGCAGCCCGTCACCGAGCAGGTTGAACGCCAGCGAGGCCGCGAAGATCGCCATCGCCGGCATGATCGGCACCCACCATGCGTTGACGATGAAGCGGCGGGCGGAGGCGACCATCGCACCCCATTCGGGCGAGGGCGGTTGCGCGCCCATGCCGAGGAACCCGAGTGCCGCCGCGGTGAGGATGATCGAGCTCATGTCGAGGCTGACGCGCACGATCAGGCTGCCGAGGCTGAGCGGCAGGATATGCACCAGGATGATGCGCGTGCGCGAGGCGCCGGCCAGGCGGGTCGCCGCGATGAAGTCGGCGTTGCGGATGGCGAGTGTCTCGGCCCGGGCGATGCGCGCATAGGGCGGCCAGGCGGTGAGCGCGATGGCGATGATGGCGCTGGTGATGCCCGGCGTGATCGCGGCGACGAAGGCCAGCGCCAGGATCAGCCGCGGAAAGGCGAGGAAGACATCGGTCACGCGCATCAGCACGCGGTCCGCGAGGCCGCCGATATAGCCGGCGGTGCACCCGATGATCAGGCCGACGGGGGCCACGAGCACAACGACGGCGACCACCATGCCCATCGTGATGCGCCCGCCCCAGAGGATGCGCGAGAGAATGTCGCGGCCCAGCTCGTCCGTGCCGAGCCAGTGCGCGGCGCTCGACGGTGCGAGGTGATTGGCGAGATCCTGCGCGTCGGGGCTGTAGGGCGCGAGCAGCGGAGCGGCCAGCGAGACCGCGATCAGCAGCACGATGGTCACCAGCCCGGCCATCGCCAGCGGGTTGGCGCGGAAGTCGCGCCACAGGCGGTAGAGCCGGCCCCAGCCGGCCTGGCGGCGTGAGCTTGGTGTGTCGGACAGCAGCCAGGCCCGCAGGGACGTGCCGCTCATCGTGGGGGTGTCGCTCATCGGACGCGAGGATCCATCATCCGGTACAGGACGTCGGCGAGCAGGTTGAGGAAGACGTAGATGACGCCGATCACGAGCGTCGAACCCAGGACCGCGTTCATGTCGGCGTTGAGCAGCGAGTTGGTGAGGTACTGGCCGAGGCCGGGCCAGGAGAACACGGTCTCCGTCACAACCGCGCCCTCGAGCAGGCCGGCATAGGTGAGGGCGAGCACGGTGATGAGCTGGACCCAGATATTGCCGAAGGCATGGCGCCAGACGATGCGCGCGGTCGAAAGCCCCTTGGCGCGCGCGGTGGTGATGTATTCGCCCCGCAGCGCATCCAGCATGAAGCCGCGCGTCATGCGCGTGATGTAGGCCATCGAGAAATACGCCAATACCAGCGCCGGCTGAATGAGGTGCAGCAGCGCGTTGTAGAAGGTGTTCCAGTGGCCAGTGATCGCCGCGTCGATCACCAGCATGCCGGTGATGCGTGGCACGATGCCGTCATAGACCACGCTCACCTGCCCTGTGCCCGGCAGCCAGCCGAGGGCAGCGTAGAACACGACGAGTGACAGCATGGCCAGCATGAAGACGGGGATCGAGGAGCCGGCCAGGCTGAACACGCGCACCATATGGTCCGTGCGCGTGCCCTGGCGCACGGCGGCGAGCACGCCAAGCGGCACGCCGATCAGCGCCGCCACGATCATCGCCGCGGTCGCCAGTTCGAAGGTCGCGGGGAAGTAGCGCCCGATGTCCTGGAGCACCGGATGCGTCGTCATCACCGACCTTCCGAGGTCGAGATGGAGCAGATTGCGGAAGAAAATCCAGAATTGGTACCACAGCGGGCGGTTGAGCCCGAGCTCGATGCGCACGCGCGCGACCACGTCCGGCGGCGCGTGGTCCCCCAGGATCGCCACGATCGGGTCGATCGGCATCACCCTCCCGATGAAGAAGGTGACGACGGTCAACCCGAACAGGGTGATGAGGACGCTGACGGTGGTTGCCGCCAGCGTCCGCAACCGTCCGTTCACGCCTTACGGATATCCGCGTACTTGGTGTAGTCCGGCATCGGGCCGATCTTGAGGCCGGAGACCCCCTTGCCGAGCACCGCCACCGCGTTCTGCTGCAGCAGCATCGCGAACGGGGCGATCTGGCGGAACTGGCGCTGCATGTCCTGGTACATCGCGATGCGCTTCGCCCCGTCGAGTTCCTTGACGGCATCCTCGACCATCTTGGTCAGCGGCGGATTGTAGAAGTGGCAACGCCAGGCGAGGATCTGGAGCTTGGAGTTATTGGCATCGTTCGGATCCGCGCAGAACGCCTGGGCGTTCGAGTTGGGATCGAAATAATCTGAACCCCACACCGACAGGATCAGCTCGTGCTGACGGGCGCGCATCTTGGTGAAGACCTGCTTCGCCTGCGCCGGCAGCAGCTTCACGTCGATGCCGATGTCCTTGAGGTTGGCTTGCACCGCCTGGGCGATGTCGTTGTACGGCGCGGCGGCGATGTGATCCATCGTCACGCTGAAGCCTTTGGGATAGCCGGCCTGGGCGAGCAGCTGCTTCGCCTTGGCGACGTCGCGCTTGAACGGCATGTCGGTCAGCGCGCCGGGCAGGCCCGCGGGCAGGAAGTTCTGCGCGATCTCGTAGGTGCCGGGCACGATGTTCTTCGCGATCCCCTCGTAGTCGACCGCCCACTTCATCGCCTGGTGCACCTCGGTCTTGTTCAGGTGCGGCTTGCCCATGTTCATGCCGATATAGACCGAGGTCGCCTGGCCGGACGTGAGCACGGTGAAGTCCGCCTTGCCCTTGAGCTGCTTGAGGTTCTCGGACAGCAGGTCGCGGGCGATGTCGATGCTGCCGTGCTCCAGCTGCAGCAGCTGCGAGGCGGGCTCGGGGATGTGCTTGATGACGATGCGGTTGCAGCCGACCTTCACCGCCGCGTGCGGGTTCGCCTCCAGGATCACGTGGTCAGAGGCGACCCAGGAGATGAGCTGATAGGGGCCGCTGCCGGCGGTGTGGGTCTTGAGCCAGTCGTTGCCGAGGTCGCCGTTCTTCGCGTGCGACATGACGGTCGCGCGGTCGACGATGCAGCCCACGTTGGCGGAGAGGCAGAACATCAGGAAGCTGGTCGCCACCTGCTTCGGCAGCACCATCTTGAGCGTGGTCGGATCCGGCGCCGTGATCAGCTTCTCGACGTTGTCCTTGGTATAGCCGAACTGCGTGACGATGAAGCCCGGCGTCAGGTTGAGCTTGACCACGCGCTGCAGCGAGAACGCGGCGTCGTGCGCGGTGAGCTCGTTGCCCGAGGCGAACTTGATGCCCGGCTTCATCTTGAAGGTGATGGTCAGCCCGTCGGGGGACACGGTCCAGGACTCGGCGGCGTCGCCGACCACCGTGGTTCCGGTGGTGAGGTCCGGCGTGACCAGCTTGTTGTAGCAGTTGCCGTCCACCTCGTTGTCGGTGAACTCGTAGCTCTGGGCCGGATCGAACGCGACGATGTCGTCGATCTGCTTGCCCATGACCGCGATGCCCTTGGGGGTCGCGGCGAAGGCCTCGTCGGCGCCGAGTGAGGCGAGGATTGGGGATGCGGCCGAGGCGGCCAGCACGGAACGGCGGGTCAACATGTTTTTTTACTCCCTGAAGCCGGAATGCTCATTCCTAGCACACGGCCTGCCCGCCGAAAGGGGGGGCTGGGACGGCCTGGGGCCAGGTCAGCCGGAAGTGTCCGCGACCTCCGCCTCGAGGAAGAACTGCGCCGCTTCCTCGTCATAGGCATAGAGCTCCGCATAGCGTC
>JAJXSZ010000218.1 GCA_021784255.1 Pseudomonadota bacterium
TGGCGATCGACGTCGATCCCGTGCCGCCGGCGGAGCTCGCGCGTGCCCCGGCGGGCGAGAAAACCGCGGTGGTCGCTGCGCGCGTCGCCGCGGCGCACGCCGCGCAGCGCGCGCGCTGGGGCGCGGACGGGCCGGTCAGCAACGCCACCGCCGAGCTGGCCGAGCTGGCGGCGGAGCCGGCGGCGCAGGCCCTTGCCGAGCAGGCGGCGGACACGCTGCGCCTTTCGGCGCGCGGCTACACCCGCACCCTGCGCGTCGCGCGCAGCATCGCCGACCTCGCGGGCGACGCGGCGATCCGCCGCCATCACGTCGCCGAGGCGCTCGCCTATCGCCACCGGGCGCCGGCGCGGCGCGTGCACGCCTGACGGCGCGCGCGGTCAGGCCAGCGCGACGCGCCGCAGCTGCGCGCGGTGCCAGGCGACGAGGGCGAGGGCGGCGAGCACCGGCGGCACCACCGCGGCGTTGATCAGGCCCCAGCCGAAGCTCGCAAACAGCGCCCCCGAGGAGAGGGCCGTCATCGTCACCGTGCCGAACACGAGAACGTCGTTGGCGAGCTGCGCGCGCACCCGTTCGGTGGCGACGAAGCCGGAGGCGAGCAGCGCGGTGGCGGAGGTGAACATCAGGTTCCAGCCCAGCCCCAGCAGGATCAGCGCCACGGCGAAATGGGCGAAGCTCGGCGCGGCCAGCGCCAGTGCCGCACAGCCGATGGTCAGCACACCGCCCGCCAGGATGCAGGCGTGGTGGCCGAGGCGCTGGATCAGCCGCCCGGTCAGGAAGCCCGGCGCAAACATCGCGATCGCGTGCATCTGGATCACGTGCAGGCTGGCCGAGACGCTGTAGCCACACAGCCGCATCTGCAGCGGCACCGCCGCCATCACGATGTTCATCGAGCCATAGGCGACGAGCCCCGCGATCGCGGCGGTGACGAAGGTCGGCCGCGCAACGATGGTGCCGAGCGCAACCCGGATCGCCGCGCGCGGCGGCGGCGGCGGCAGCTCGACCACGAACAGCACCGCGAGCACGAACAGCGGCGCCAGCAGCAGCGCGAGGTAGGTGCCGAGGAACAGGCCCTGGGCGAGCAGCGTCTTGGTGGCGATGACGATTTCCGGCCCGACCATCGCCGCGACCACGCCGCCGGCCATCACCAGCGAGACCGCGCGCGCATGCGCCTCCGTCGCTGCCACCTCGGCGGCGGCGAAGCGGTATTGCTGGCCGATGCCGAAGCCGATCCCCATCGGGATGCTGCCGAGGCAGTAGAGGAGGAAATCCTGCCGCCACACCCCGTAGGCGAAGGTCGCCAGCGCCAGCAGCGAGGCGGCGGCGCCGGCGCGAAAACCGGTCTTGCGGCCGAAGCGGGTGAACAGGTAGCCCGCCGGCAGGGCGGCGAGCATGCTGCAGAGCATCTGCAGCGCGTAGGGCAGCGTCGCCAGCCGCTTGTCCGGCGCCAGCGCGTGGCCGATCAGCACGCTCATCGCCCCCTGGCCGACCGACGTCGCCTGGATCAGCGCCTGGCAACAGAACAGCAGCCAGACGTTACGGTTCAGCCGCGTCGAAATGGCTCCACCCTCCCCGCGTGAGGGCGATCTCGGCGCCCTGTTCGTCACGCACCGTCACACAGGCCGGCGCGGCACGAAAGCTGCCGATACGCATGACCGGCGTGTCGGCAGCCGCTGCCGCCGCCCGGACCGCGCTCGCGGCCCCCGGCGCGGCGGCGAACAGCAGCTCGTAATCGTCGCCCCCGGTGAGCCGGCGCACCAGCTGGCCCGGCCCGGCCGCATGCGCCGTCGCCGAGGCCGGCACCGCCGCCGCCTCCACCTCCGCGCCCAGCCCGCCAGCGCGGCAGAGATGGCCGAGGTCCTGCACCAGCCCATCCGAGACATCCATCGCCGCATGCGCGATGCCGACCAGCCGCCGCCCGAGCTCGAGCCGCGGCTCTGGCAGGCGGTAGCGCTGGCGCAGGAACCCGTCCGGGTCCGCCACCTCGCCACCGAGCGCCAGCAGCCCGAGCGCCGCGTCGCCGATCGTGCCCGAGACCCAGATGTCGTCGCCCGCGCGCGCGCCGGCGCGGCGCAGCACGGCGTAGGCGCTGCCGAGGATGGTGAGCGAGACCGTGACCGGCCCGGGCGTGGAGGTGGAATCGCCGCCCAGCAGCTTGAGCCCGAACCTGGCCTGGTCCGCCGCGAGACCGGCGGCGAACCCGGCGAACCACGCCTCCTCGGTCCGCCGCGGCACCGCCAGCGTCAGCAGGTAGCCGAGCGGCGAGGCCCCCATCGCCGCAAGATCGGAAAGGTTGGTACGCAGCAGCTTCTGCGCGATCAGCGCCGCCGCCTCGCCCGACGGGAAATGCACCCCCTCCACCATCGCATCGGCGGAAACCACGAGCTGGCCGGGAATCGCGCCGAGCACCGCGGCGTCGTCGGCAAGCCCCAGCGCGCCGGCGCCGGCCAGCGGCGCGAAGTGACGCGCGATGCGCTTGAACTCGAGCGGCAATTCCATGGCGGCCATGCTCAGCCGGCGGCGAACTCGTCGGGCCGCAACAGGCGCGCGAGCTTTTCCAGGACCGCGTTGGCCATGCCCGGCTCGTCGCCGGCGAGGAAGCCGTGCGCCACGTCGAGATACTCGTTGATCACCACCTTGGCCGGCGCGCCCGTGGCGTCGTGCAGCTCCGCCGCCCCCGCGCGCAGCACCGCGCGCAGCACCGGGTCGAGCCGCGCCAGCGGCCAGTCGGGCGCGAGGTTCGCCGCGATCATTGTATCGAGCGTCTCGCCGTGCAGTGCGGCCGCGCGGACGATATAGGCAAACAGCACCACGTCGGCATCCGGCACGCGGCCCTCCTCGAAGCCGCCGGCGCCGGGCGGCGAGCCGAGGCGGTGGCGGACGAACTCGTCGATCACCGTCTCGGCGGAGATCGCGGCGTGCTCGCTCTGATAGAGCGCCTGTACCGCCGCCGCGCGCGCGGCGGTACGCCGGCGCGGGCGCATCGGCCGGGTCTCTGCGGCGCCGCTCATGCCGCCCCCAGCAGGCGCGCGATGGCGAGCTGGCGCAGCGCCGCGACGGCCGCCTCCGCCCCCTTGTTGTGCCCGTCCGCGCCGCAGCGCGCGCGGGCCTGCGCCTCGGTGGCGACGGTGAGCAGGCCGTTGCCGAGGCACAACGACTGGTCGAGTGCCACCCGCGTCAGTGCCGCCATCGCCTCGCGGCAGACGTGCTCGTAATGATCGGTTTCGCCGCGCACGACGCAGCCAAGCGCGACATAGGCATCGAAGCGCTGCCGCCCGCGCACCGCGAACTGGATCGCCGGCGCCAGCTCGAGCGCGCCCGCGACGTCGATCACCCGGCTCGCCGCCCCGGCCGCCGCGAGGATCGCGAGCGCGCCCTCGCGCAGCCCGTCCACCACCTGCGTGTAGTAGGGCGCTCGCACCACCAGGACGCGCGGCGGCGCGCCGATGAGCGCCGGCGCCTGCGGCAGCGATGCGTCCTTCGTGCTCACCGTCCGCGCCTCACGCCGCCTCGATCGGGCGCTGTTCGACGATCCTGAGCCCGTAGCCCTCGAGGCCGATCACCGGGCGCGGGTGGTTCGTCAGCAGCACCATTTCCCGCACCCCGAGATCGAGCAGGATCTGCGCGCCGATGCCGTAGCTGCGCAGCTGCCCGGGCGCGCGCGCCGCACCGTCCAGCAGCCGCACCCGCTCGGAGAGCGCCGTCGGGCTGCCGTCGCGCAGGATCACGATCGCGCCCCTGCCCTCGACGGCGATCATCTTCATCGCGCCGGCGATGGCGGTGTGCATCGAGCTGCCGACGAGATCGCCGACCAGGTCGATCGCGTGCATGCGCACCAGCACCGGCGTCGGGGCGGAGAGGTCGCCGCGGACGAGGACGAGATGTTCCGCCTGGTCATCGACCGTCGAGGCATAGACGTGCAGTTGCCAGGTACCGCCGATCGCGTGCTCGAGTCGGCCGTCCTGCACCCGGCGCACCAGCTTCTCGGTCCGCCGGCGGTAGGCGATCAGGTCGGCGATGGTGCCGACCTTGAGCCCATGGCGTTGCGCGAAGGCAACGAGGTCCGGCAGCCGCGCCATGCTGCCGTCGTCGTTCATGATCTCGCAGATCACGCCGGCGGGGTTGAGCCCGGCCAGGCGGGCGATGTCCACCGCCGCCTCGGTATGGCCGGCGCGCACCAGCGCCCCGCCCTCGCGCGCCATCAGCGGAAAGACATGGCCCGGGGTCACGATGTCGCCCGGCCCGGCCTCGGGGTTGGTGGCCACCGCCACGGTGCGCGCGCGGTCGTGCGCGGAGATGCCGGTCGTCACCCCGTCGCGCGCCTCGATCGAGACGGTGAAGGCGGTCTGGTGGCGGGTGCCGTTGCTGGCGCTCATGAGCGGCAGGTGGAGCTGCTCGACGCGATGGCGCGTGAGGGCGAGGCAGATCAGCCCGCGCGCGTGCCGCGCCATGAAGTTGATCGCGTCCGGGGTCGCGAATTGCGCCGGCACCACGAGGTCGCCCTCGTTCTCGCGGTCCTCGTCGTCGACGAGGATGAACATGCGGCCCTGCCGCGCCTCCTCGATCAGCTCCTCGGCGGAGGCGAGATACTCGGAAAGATTGCGCACCAGCGGCTTGTTCATGTCGGCCTCATTGTCCCATCAGGCGGGCGACGTAGCGCGCCAGCATGTCGATCTCGATGTTCACGCGCCCACCCGGCCGCAGCAGCGAGAAACCGGTAACGGAAGCGGTATGCGGAATAATATTGACGTCGAAACTATCGTCGTCCACCGCGTTGACGGTGAGCGAGACACCGTCCACGGCGACGCTGCCCTTGACGGCGATGAACCGGGCCAGCTCGCGCCCGACGCGAAAGCGCCAGCGCGTCGAACCCTCG